>NZ_JBFBJB010000008.1:0-218125 GCF_040685895.1 Streptomyces sp. NPDC088124
TTCAGGAGTCCACACAACCCCCGATGATCACGCGGTGGCCGTACCCGTTCCCAGCCGGGCCCGACTCAAGATCGCGAAGTCAGACTGGAGTACTAAGACTTACTGCCTGGACAGCCCAGTGCACCACGCGGCACTGACACCTCGCCACGGCCTTCCTCGGAAGGGTGGCATCGCCCATGGGAGGGGCGAGGTTCGTCGGCGCGGCTACCAGGCAACGTCTGAAGTCCGAAGCTCTCGGTGAGCTCCAGGTCGATGCCCTCCGGTCAGGAGCCTCCGGCTCCGGTCCGCGCTGCTCAGGCACACTGGAGGTATTCCACAACTCACGCGGCGCGTCCTGGAGCTGGGACACCTCGGGTGGGTCCGTCGATACGCCATCAGCTCGAAGACGCTGTCGGGCACAGGACACACCGCAACCAGATCCTCGGCCCTTTCCCCCCCCGGACCCCGCCCCCCTGCCTGAGGTATGGCTCCACTGGGACCACAGAACCGTTCAGCAGTGCGGCCCGGAGGCATTGCTGCGCTCCAGCATGGGCTTTCTCACTCGTGCGCCCGGCAACTGCTTCTGCACCCGCCTTTCGCGGGAACGCCAGCTCCTTCGCTCGGCGTACGGCGGTTCGAGCAAGCTCCGATACACGAGAAGATCACCGGTCGGGGACCCACCACCCCTGCCTGCCTGACAGCAGTCGGTCAACGTACGTCGGACGACGGAGACCTCCGCGAGCTCCTGCTTCGGCAGTGTCAACTGCTGTTCACCCTGAAGCGGCGAAACAGATCCGGCAGGAACTGCTGCAGCAGGGTCCGGGCGTCATCGACCAGTTTGAGTTCATCGTGGCCGAAGCGGAACACCTCGTACTCCCGCAGCTTGAGATCCCTGTCGGCGCCGACCATTGCCGCGTACTTGGCGGTATCAGGGGTACGGCCGCAGTCGCGGGTGAAGTGCTGTGATCCGTCGACCTCCAGCACGACCCGCTGTCCGTGGGGCAGCAGCAGGAGGAAGTCCATGCGGGAGCGCAGCAGCGCTTCCGGGCCGCGCTGGTGAACCGTTTTGTGGTCCCAGTGAAGCCATACCTCGGGCAGCAGGGCCGGCACGTCGACCGAGGGAGCGAAGATCTCGTGGTAGGTGAGGAAGAGGTTCCTCTGGCCGGCCGAGTTCTCCGGCAGGCTCCTCAGGAGCCGCTGATACAGATCCTTCCTGGCCTCGACCTCGCTGTCGAACATGCGGGTGTCCTGCCACCAGGCGTGCAGATCGCGCCAGCGCAGGCCGCCGGTAGGGATCTCCCGGTCGTAGACGAGGATGTCGTCCCGATTGCCTGCGACGATCTCGATGTCGTTGTCGACCGAGGACCGGAAGCGGATGTCCGGCTTGGTGCGGGTGGCGAAGATGATGTTCTTCGGCCGCCGGCCGGCGGGCAGCCGTGTCGGTACCACGGTGAACACGGAGTAGCCGCCGTCATCGCCGGTCTGCCGCAACTCGAGGCCGCCAGGCCGGAGATGGCTGTTGATCGTGCCAGCCGTCAGGCGCTGGAGGTGCTCGTCGAGGAGGACGTCCCCGAGACGATGCCTTCCAGGAAGCGGGCGAACCGGGCGTCCGGGGCCTCGAAAGCCCCGAGCTGGTCGAAGAGTTCCTCCGCCGACCAGTCTCCCGGGTTGCGGAAGACGTGCCGCTCGACGAGGTCACCAAGTGTCACCTGGCGCATCCCGTTCAGCAGATCACCAAGCGACGGCTCCGGTCCCCCGGTGATCCACAAGCGGTCGAGGAGCCGCATGAAGCGGTCACCGTGCTGAGTCAGCTCCGGCAGGTCAAGGGCACGCGCCAGCTCACGGCGGGCTTTCCTGGGGATCTCCGGCGGTGCGTCCCGAGCCCACAGCAGATCCTCGATCCGATGCCGTACCGACGCGCTCACACACAGGTCTCCGCGCTCCAGGACGCGCCGGGTGAGCTGCGGCAGTTCAGCATCGGGCACCTGACCGAAACTCAGCTCGATCCGCTGCCGCTTGCTCCCCGCCTCCTCGGGAACCGGCGGCATGCCCAACTCCTCGAAGGCCGGGCCCAGCTCGCGGTGCGTCAGGCCGCCAAGCCCCGCGACGACCTCGCCGACCAGTGTGCGCAGCGCCGAACCACCCCTGCTGTCCACCATGGGCAGATGGTCGCAGAAACCGGGAAATCCGTCAGGTGAGTGCCCCGACCCGGTGGGCGAAGGACCGCACCCCGGGCAGAGTCCGGTCGTGACGCATCAGCCCGGCCGTCATCGTCTTGACCGCGCCGCGGCGCACTTCCTGCGGCGCGGCTTCCTCAGCGGCAAGAAGGGCCCGGTAGCAGTTTCCGGGCTTGTTCCACTGGTCGAAGGACCGGGCGACGTCGATCCAGTAACGGGCCCTACGCTCCGCCGTCGGCAACCGCGCGGTGTTCACCTGGCGGGCGTGGTCGATCGCCGTTCCGGCGTCACCGAGAAGGTGGCTGATGCTGATCTGGTGCAGCAGGACCTGGCTGGGGCCGAAGAACGCCGTCCCGGCCGGTGACTGGTCCGCACCCAGCCGCTTCGCGGTGGCCTCCGCTTCGCTGATCAGGGCGCGCGCGGTGTGCCGGTCGCCCTGCTTGGCGGCGGTGTAGGCGGCGGTCGCATACAGGTTCCCCTGCACCGACAGGCGCTGCGGTTCGGGGGTGGTGCGGTCGGCGGCCAGGTGCTGGGCGGCGCTCACCGCGACATCGGTCGCGCGGGCGTAGTGGCCCTGGCGGCGCCAGGAACTGGAGACCATGCGGTGGGCCTCGGCGACGGTCAGTGCTCCGGCCTCTGCGAGGGCGGCGGTCAGGGCCCGGTCGGCGGTGACGGCGGCCAGTCCGTCCTCGCCGAGTTTGATGCACAGCCGGGTCGCGATGCTGTAGAGCTCGGCGACCGCCGTGGCGGATTCCCCCTGCCCGTCAGGGTGTTCACGCCCGAGCGCCTGGGCGAGGGCGATGCGGGAGGGCAGCGCGCGGGCCAGGGCGTCGTAGCGGCAGGTCCCGAAGTCCCGCCGGGAAGCGTCCACCGCCGCGGTGACCGTAGTGCGGGTGGGCTGGGTGCCGGTGAGGTCGCCGCCGCGGTGCAGGAGGAGGTCTTCCAGACCGGTCAGGGCCGGGCGGGAGGCCGCCGAGGAGGCGTCGGCGCCGCCGAGGACGGTGCCGGCGGTTGTGGCGGCCAGGCCGGCCAGAAGATTACGGCGTCGCACCGGGTCCTCACCCTCTCCCTCGTCACCGAAGACGTCTCGTCCGTCCCGTGCGGCAACCCTAGTCCCACCGGGGTGCGGGCGGGGGACCGTCCCGGTCCCTGGTGACATCGCGTGTCGGGCTGCGAGCCCGAGGAGTTGGGGCGGGATGTTCAGGACGTCGGCGATCCGCGTCAGAAGGCGCATGTCGCGCATGGGCTGCTTGCCGCGTTCCATCCGGGAGACGGAGGCGGCGGTGTAACCGGTCGCCTGGCCGAGCTGGGTCTGGGTGAGTTCGGCGGCGCGGCGGGCCAGGCGCACGACGGCTCCCGGGTTGCTGGACGCTATGGCGTCGCGCATCTCGGGGGTGGTCCAGATGGGGTGGGTGTCGTGAAGGGCCACGGCCCGCTGCCTTCCGCCGGTGCTGCGGCAAACTGTCCCGCCAACACCGTCCACAATACGGGTATTTGCACGCCGCTTACACCCCGCGCAAACCGTGTACGCGCTCCGTGGCCGCCCCTGACCTCGACCGGGGTGATGCCGGTTGTCTGTCTCACCAGGCGCCCCGAGACCCGGGCCGCCGTACATGGGAGGCAGGGACATCATGCGTGTGCTGTATCTGCTCAACATCTCCAACCCCGACCGGCTGTCCGCCGACTCCGGCCTTATCTTCGCCGACCTGCTGGCCCCGGCTCTTGCCGACGCCGGCGTGGAGGTGACGGTCGCCGCCCCGGCACCGGCCGGGGACACCCGGACCGGATTCCACCGGACGGAGGTGCCAGGCACGAAGTACCGGGCCCGGTTCTCCAACGATGTGGGTGAACTGGTGTCGATGATCCGCGCCTCGGAGCCGGATGTGGTGGTGGCCAACCAGATCGAGGAAGCCCCCGCAGTGCGCGCGGCCCTGCTGGAAGCCGGATCACCCGCGCTGCTGGCCGGGTACTGCCACTACCTGCCCTTCACCCCCACTGACAACGACGGCGGCCGGGTGCTGGTGGACCCGGCGCTGGACGACGCGGGGCTCGGGCGCAGTGTGCTGCTGGCGTTCGCCGCCGGGCTCTCCGCCTGCGACCGGGTGCTGGTTCACTCCACCGTCGCCGCCACCATGGTGACCACGGCCGCCGCACAGGCGGGGGTTGACCTGACGGGCCAATTGCGGGTGGTGCCCCCGCCGCGCGACGGGCGCCTGGTCCGCGACCCCGCCACCGTGCCCGCAGACGGTGATTCGGGTGGTGGGGCGCTCGGGGTGTACAACCACCGGCTGTACGCGCACTACGGCACCGCCCGCTTCGTGGACCTGGCCCGGGAGCTCACCGCCGCCGGGGTGGTGCGGGTACGGGTGATGGACCTCTTCGGTACACGGCGGGCCGAGCGCACCGGCCTGGACGACAGCCCGGAGCGGATGCGCGACCAGCTGGCAGCCCTGCCTCATGTGCAGGTGGTGTCCGACCGGGGAGACCGGGTGCGCTACCGGCAGCTGCTGGCCGGTGCCCGCTTCGGCATCGCACCGTTCCGCCCGGGCTGCCCGTGGTCCATGTCGGTGGTCGACTGCCAGGGCATGGGCCTGCCGGTCATCGCCCCGCGCACGGGCTGGTTCGCCGAACACATCGACCCCGGCCTGTGCTTCACCACCACCGACGAGGCCGTCGCCCTGGCCGAACGCCTGGCCACCGACGCCGCCTTCCACACCCTCCACGCCGGGCGCGCGTTCGCCTCCACCGCCTGCCTCACGGCCAAGACCGTGGCGGCTTCCTATTTGGAGGCGATCGCGTGAGCGGCTTCGACGCGGTGTTCCTCTCCTACGACGAACCCTTCGCCCACCGCCTCCACACCCGCTTCGAGCGCGCGCTCGGCGCACCGGTCAAGCGCCTGCACGGCGTGCACGGCATGCGCCGCGCCTACCGCCTGTGCGCCGAGGTCGTCGACACGGAGCAGTTCTTCCTCGCCGACGGCGACTTCGACGTCCACTCCGCCTTCAACCCGAACGCCGTTGAGCCGCTGGGTGAGGGGGTGTCGATGCGGGTGTGGCGGGCCGTCAATCCGGTCACCGGCCAGGCGTACGGGTACGGCGGTCTGAAGCTGCTGCGGCGTACCGCGCTGCGGCAGATGGGGAATGCGGTGGATGTGCTGGCCGCGCTGCCGGGGCGGACGGAGTTCGCGCGGGAGACGGCCGGGGTCACGCGGTTCAACCAGAGCCCGTTCCATGCCTGGAAGGCTGCTTTCCGTGAGTGCGCGATGCTCACGCGCGGCAGTGAGTACGGCATGAGCGCCGGGCGGAGCACGGAGCGGATCCGGGCCTGGACCGGTGGCCGGGAGGGCGAGTACGCGCCGTACGTGGCCTCGGGCGCGTGGCAGGGTGTCGCCTTCGCCCGCCAGGCTGCCGCCGACCGGAAGGCGTTCGAGAACCTCAACGACCCGGCCTGGCTTCGCGCTCGGTTCACCGCCGTGCACGGGACACCCGAAGGGATGAGGGCATGAACAGCACCCCGGACTCCCAAGGTGCCACCGGGTCCTTGGTGTTGATCGAGCCGTACGCCTACCGGCTCGGCGGGCACCATCAGCACGCGCTCCTCGCGCTGGCCCGGGCCCGACAGGGCACCGTGGTGATCGCCCCGAACGGCATCGCCCGGCAGACGGCCGCCGCCCTGCGGGAGGCCGGCGCGCAGCTGGTCACCGGCGGGGTGGGGGTGCGCGCATGGGTGATGCTGCGGGCCGCCGGTCTCCTGGCCCGCCTCTCCTTCACCGGCCGGCGCGCGCTTCGCTCCCACCGCTGGCCGGTCGCGGTGCGGCGGAGCCCGCACCAGATCAGCCTTCTCGCGCGCTGCCTGGTGGAGGCCGCCGCGCTGCGGACCGCGAGGCGCAGGTGTCCGGAGGCGGCCGAGGTGGTGATCCTGAGTGCGAGCGAGGCTCTGCACGGTGCCGCCGCGCTGCTGGGCGGTCTCGGGCATGTGCGGTTCGTCCACGAACTGGTCACGGCCGAGGACGGGCCGGTACGTCTGCTCGGACGTCTCGCCCGGAGGGGTGAGCGGCGGGTGACCGTCCTGTGCCCGACCGCCGCTGTCCGCGATGAGCTCATCGCCCGCTTTCCGCAACTCACCTGCGGGGTACGGGTGTTCGCCGTTAATGACGGGCTGCGCCTCACCGACGGGGAACGGGACGGAGGCCGGGAGGCGTTCTCGATTCCGGCGGCGGAGACGGTGGTGTGTCTGGTCGGCGGCTGGTGGCCGCACAAGGACATCACCGTCATCGACCGGGCACTCGCGCGGCTCACGGAGCCGCTGAATGTGATCGTCACCGGCCACCCGCTGGACCATGAGGTTCTTGCCCGCTGGAAGAACCTTCCGAACGTCCGGCTCCACACCGAGCCGGGCCCGTTGAGCGAGCCCGTCCTGCGGCTGGTCTACGCCGCCGCGGACGCGGCCCTGGTCGCCCGCCACGAGGGGGCGGGGAAGGAGTCCGGGCTGGTGATGGACACCGCCCGCTACGGCGTCCCGCTGATCGTCTCCGACCACGACCCGCACCTCACCGCGCAGCTGAAAGACCAGCCGTGGGCCCGGATCTTCCCCGCCGGCGACCCGGCCGCCCTCGCCCGGGTCCTTACGGATCTGGTGCACCGCCCGTTCGACCTGCCGGGGCCCGGGGCGCCGAAGGCGCTGGACATGTGGGACGCGGCCGAGCATGCCGCTTTCCTCACCCGCACCGCCAGAGCCCTCGACCTCAACACGTCCGGGATGGGGGGCCCGGGATGCTGACGCCGACGCTGATCGCTGTCATCGGGCCGGTGGAGCCGGCGTTGTTCGGCGCGTGGATCGGGCACTACCGGCGGCTGGGGGTGGAACGCTTCCTCCTCGCCTTCCACTTTCCCGAGCACGTCCCGAACGTGCTGCGGCACGAGCTGCAGGCGGTGTGCCGCCGGTCGGGCATCACCCCGTCCGGGACCAGCGGCGGACCGTGGCACGAGCACACCAATACCCGCATCCGCGACGCCCTGCGCCAGCAGGCCGGCCGGGGGTGGCATCTGTTCGCAGACGCGGACGAGTTCCAGCAGTACCCGGCGCCGCTGCTCGACGTGGTGGTCCAGGCCGAACGCACGCGCCGGCAGGTGGTCGGCGGGCTCCTCCTCGACCGTGTGGCGGCGAACGGCCACCTCACCGCCTTCGGCCAGGGCTCCGGCCTGGATCTGGATGCCACCTATCCGCTGGGCGGGCATCTCACCCACCGGCTCCTGCACGGCGACCCTCGCAAGATCGTCCTCGCCCGCGCCGAGATCCCCCTCGGCTCCGGCAACCACCGCGCCCCCGGCCACCAGCCGGATCCGGACCGGCTGTGCGCGGTGCACCACTTCAAGTGGCGGGCCGGGGTACTGGAGGATCTGCGGCGCCGGGTCCATCACTTCTCTGCCGGGCTGTGGCGGGAGCAGAGCCCGGCCGTGCGGGGGGAAGCGGGACGGTTCCTCACCCATGTGGACCGCCATCAGGGCCGGGTGGACGTGTCGGACCCGCGCCTCGCGTTCCGGCGGGTGAGTCTGGACCGGATGACCTACAGCTGGCCCGCCGAGGCACGCGCCGTCCACACCACCTGGCAGCCGCCCGCCCCCACCAGCCGGTGGCTGGGGGGACAATGAGCGGGTTCACCGACCGACCCTGGGCGAAGGACTGAACAACCGTGCCGCTGCCACCCCTTGCGGTTCTCCTCGCCGGCCTCACCGGATCCGGGAAGACCACCCTCGCCCGCGCCCTCTCCGGGCGCGGGTTCACCCGGCTGTCCGTGGACGAGGAAGTCCACCGCCTGCACGGCCGCTACGGCGTCGACTACCCCGAGGACACCTACTTCGCCCGCGAAGCCCCCGCCCTGACCGTCATCCGTGACCGGTTCACCGCGGAGCTGGGCGCCGGGCACGACGTGGTCCTCGACCACGGCCTGTGGCGGCGTACGGACCGCGACACCTGGAAGGAGGCCGCCCGCCGAGCGGGCGGCCTCCCTGTCCTCATCCACCTCCCCGCCACCCGGACCGAGTTGCTGCGCCGCCTCACCGAACGGAACCTTCGGGCCGACGCGAACGCCCTCGCCGTCACGCCCGAGGCGCTCGGCGACTTCCTCGCCCGCTTCGAACCACCGGGCGCTGACGAGAAGCCCGTCGAGTATCCCGGCGACATCAAGGCACTGCTCGTACTGCTGGAACAGGCCCGGAGCGCGGACCACCCGCAGACATAGACGCCACCGTGCCCCCGATGCCCGAGCCTCCGGTACGTGCGGGTGTCCCGGGTTCTCGTTCCTCTCCGGCGCCGTAGAATGCGGCACAGGCCGAATCGCCGTCCGGTTGCTGACAAGTGTCCCTTTGACATGACAGCGGACTGAGTGCGTCAGGTTACTCCGGGCGGGTGATCATCGCCCCGCGCATGCGGTGAATGCGGGCACGGGCCCCTAGGGTCTGCATTTGTGGCTCCAAATTCCCTGACTGATGCCCTGCAGTACTATTCCCCCGAAGAACTCCTCGCCCTCATGCAGGAGAAGAAGCGTGAGGTGAATGAGACCGGGCGGGCGCTCGACCACATGATCACCACGCTGGAAGGCGTCGTCGCCGGCAACGCGCTGTGGGAGAAAGTGACCCTCCCCGGCCCCCGCCCCTCCGCGGACCACCCGAGTGGCGAACACGCCGGACCCGCACCGGGTGGCCCTGCCCGCGACGAAGAGGCCGAGGATCTGGCTTCCCGGGCCGAGGACCGCCTCGGCGACCAGCCCCGGGGCGGCTCCCCGAACGCCCCCGGGGGCCGCGGCCAAGGCCGTTGGAGCGGCCCGACACGACGGGTACAGATCCTCACTCTCCTGTCGGGAGCCCCCTCCCGCTGGTGGCCGGCCCAGGAACTGAGCGAGGCCATCGGCGTCGCCAATCACCGTCAACTCCGCGGTGTCCTGTCCGAAATGGTCCGCGGAGGCGAGCTCGAGCGGCGCAAGGAATCCGCCGGAGTCCCCGCCTCCTACCGGTCGGCACCCACATCCGCGCCGCAGGAGGAGACGGTCATGAGCGGGTAACCCCTTGAGCAGGCACCTCCGGGATTGCCGCCCGGAGGTGCCGCAACAACCACGACATCTCACCAGAACCAATTTCGGATCGCGTCGCGTTGCTGGGGAGCCTAACAGCCCACTAGACACGCAATTCCAGCATGCCGTGATCCGTCACCCGATCGTGTACTCCATTCTGGAGTGTGGGGCGGTTGAAGGCAGTTGCTGTCATTCCCCGATGTGTTTTTTGCCGTGCTCGCGGCGCGGCCACAGATCCACCCCGAGTTCGGTTTCCAGGCGTGCCACCGAGCCGAAGTCGGGCAGCACCTGGCCTTTCAGGGTGCGTTCGACGGTGCGGCGGCTGACCCCGGTGATCCGTTCGACCGCGAACGGGTTCAGGCCCATCTCGCCGATCACCGCACGCAGGCGGCGGGCGAACGCCTGCGCGTACACCGCGCTGACCGGCGCGCCCTCACGCAACCGACCATCGGGCCATACTCCTTCGGCCAGGTAGCTGGCGGGGGCGTCGTCTCCATGGCTGCGCGGCACGCCCCCACCGTAGCGGGACGCCCCCGACACCCCCCTTTCTCGAATGTCTGTGCGAATCCTTACTTCACCTGGAAGAGTGGTCTTGTAAGACCACTGCTGTTCGGGGGGAGTCTGCTGTGCCGCGTGAGCTGGTCATGGGTGGTGCCGTCGTGACCGACGTGCCGACCGCCATCGCCCTCTACGCCCCGAAGAGGGTTGCGCCCGCCACCTGGACGCTGATCGCGCCGTTCGTCCGCGCCTGTGTCGCCGGCTCCGAGCCCGATTCCGTCTGGGCGGCGGTGGCGCGCATGTCCACGGTCGCCCGGTTCTGCGACTGGGCCCTGGAGGAGTACCTGCCCCTGGACCGCGAAGTCCTGTTCACCCCTGACACTGTCGAGCGGTACGCCCTGACCGGCATGGACGCCCTGCAGCCCTCCTCACGGCGCACCCATCGCTCCGGCCTCTCCACGATCGGCCGGGCGATCACCCGCCGGGCCCCCTGGCCGCCTCAGAAGACCTCCATGTCACGCAACCGCCTCGCCACCCCTTACACCACCGAACAGGTCGCCGGATACCTGGAAGCAGCCGGGCAGCAGTCGACCCTGCTGCGCACGAGGGTCGCGTTCGGGCTTCTCGCCGGGGGCCTGGGCGCCGGACTGATGCCCGGCGAACACCTCACCATCACCGGCCGCCAAGTCACCCGTACCGACGACGGCGTGACCGTTCTGAACGTCACCGGCGCGAGAGCACGCACGATTCCCGTCCTGGCCGCGTACACGCCTCTCGTGAGCACCCTCGCCGACCGGTACCCCGGTGAGCCCTTGATCGGCCCGTCCAACGACGCCAGCAAGAACCGCCTCAACCAACTCCTCGCGCGCGTCGAAGTCCCCGCCCGGCTTCCGCAACTGACCGCCGCCTCCCTGCGGACCACCTGGCTGCTCACCCTCCTCGCCGCCCGCGTGCCCCTGCCGGAACTCCTCGCCGCCGCCGGTCTGGCCAGCACCGGCACCCTCATCGGCCTCCTCCCGCACCTGCCCCGCCTGCCCGAACCCGACGCGCACCACACCCTCGCCCAGGCCCTCACCACCCCGCCCCGGGCGGACGGGTGAGCGACACAGCGGGCCGCACCCTCGTCCCGCTGCACCTCACCGGGCTCGCCCGGCGCATCACCCCGGCCCAGACCCTGCGCCGCGCCCAGCTGCTGGTCGACCGCAGCGGCCTTCTCCCCGCCGTCGAGGCCGCCCTCCACCACCAGGTCGGCGCACCCAGGGAGTTCACCGCCCGTGCGCTGCTCACCGGGCTCGCCGTGCACGCGCTGCGGCTGGAGGAGATGCACCTCACCCGGGTCCTCGACACCATCGCCGGCCTCCCACCCGCCGCCCTCCGCGATCTCGGCCTCACCGGCGAGGCCACCTACCGGATGCTCTGGCACGCCTACACCTTCCTCATCCGCGCCCTCGAAACCGGCACCCTCGCCACGCCCCACAACCACCCCCAACAGCCGCCACGGGCCGGGGAACCTTCCGCGCCCTGCCCAGGCAGCTGCCCCCACATGCCGGTCAGCATCGGCGAGTTCGCCGGGCGACTCCTGGACGCGTCCCTTCCCGAGAGCTTTCCGCTCACCGGGGTGATGGCGATCGACTCCACCGACTACGAGACCTGGGCCCGACGCCGCGCCTGGACCCCCAAACCCGACGTCGACCCCGACCAGGTACCGGTCAAGGACACACCGCCGCCGCGTCGCAAGCGCCCGCCCAACGAGCCCGGCTGGCCCCGCACCGGCGCCGACGGCCGCCTGATGCACACCGTCGACCCGCAGGCCCGCGAGGGCTACCGCTCCGGGACCAACGCCGCACCCGGCAACGTGTTCTGCGGCCACGACCTCCACCTCGGCGTCAACGCCCGCGCCCTGGGCGCACCCGAGGTACCGTTCGTCATCACCGCGATGCACCTCGCGCCCGCCGGCTCCCACAAGGGCGAGGCCGGTATCGCCCTGATCGACCAGCACCTCGCCCGCCGCCCGCACACCAGCGAGGTCATCGCCGACCGCGGCTACACCTACTGCACTCCCACCCGCTGGGCCTACCCCGTCCGCACGCGCGGCCTGGAGCCGGTCATCGACCTCCACCCCCAGCAGCGCGGAACCCACCCCGGCCCCCTCGCCGGGACCGTCATCATCGACGGCACCCTGTTCACCGACGCCCTCCCGCACCCGCTGCGCGACCTGCCCGGCTTCCCCATCGGCATGCGCACCGACGAGAAGACCAAACTCCGCGCCCGCTACGACCACCGCGCCGCCTACGCCTTCACCCCGCACAGCCGCCCCGACACCGACGGCTACCAGCGCTTCAAAGGCCCCGCCCTCGCCGGACACCTGCGCTGCCCCAACCACCCCCGCTCCCTGCGCCTTCCCCACACCCGCCCCACCACCGGCTGCCGCCCCGGCACCGACTGCGCATGCGGCAAGACCGTCACCCTGGGCCCGGACATCATGGCCTGGACGCGCCAGCGCACCGTCTGGGGCACCACCGCCTGGGCCACCGACTACGGACGCCGCGCCGCCGTCGAATCAGGCAACGCCGAGATCAAGACCCACCGCCTCCACATGGACCGTGGCTTCACCCGCGTCTTCGGCACCACCAAGAACAGCGTCCTCATTGCCTTCGCCCTCGCCGGCCTCAACCACATCCTCCTGCGCGCCTGGCACACCAAACGCGACCAGCCCGACCCGTGGGCAGGCCCGGCCGGTGAAGAGACGACCGAACGAGCCCTGCCCGGGCCACGTAAGCGCGCCCGCCGCAGAGAAACCAGCCTCGACGCCCTCCTCAGCGGCGCACCACCCGGCTGACTTTCCCCAAACCCTCATCACCAACACCCCCGATCCCATGCTGGATCCCCCCTGCCTCCGCACACCCAGAACCGAGTGCCAGCGGCTTGGGCAATCCGACGATCCCGCGAACGTCAGTAGGACGAACCGATAGAAAGCGGCCGTCGAGGCTCGTCAGCCCACCTCCACTGAACAAGATCCCGAACACAAAAAGAACTCCCAGCCCGGACAAGTCCGGGCTGGGAGTTCCGTGAAGCCAACCAAGGTATTCTGTGAAATACCCCTGGTGTCCGAGGGGGGACTTGAACCCCCACGCCCGATAAAGGGCACTAGCACCTCAAGCTAGCGCGTCTGCCATTCCGCCACCCGGACGAGTGGTCGAACCGCGGCGATCCGGTGATCTGGGCGATCTCCCCGCGGCGACAAGAACAACGATACCAGGGGTTCACAGTGCCTCTCACCCGTATATCCGGTGGTCAGCGGTGCGCGATCGGCCCGGTCGGGGGCCGATCGCGCACCGGCGTCACCACGTGTGCGCACGCGGTGACGCCGGGGTTACGGCATGAGGTGGTAGTCGGGGAAGTTGCCCGGCAGGCGTTCGCCCGGCGGGCCGTCCGTGACCGCGTGGACCAGCAGCTCGCCGCCGACGAAGGCGCCGCGCCAGGAGTGGCCGAAGCCGCCGAACAGCTCGTCGCGGTCGCCCCGGGAGCGGGGCTTTCCGTGGCCGGTCTTGAAGGCCCGGATCTGGGGTGCCAGCCGGGCGTACGTCGCTGGGTCGTCGGTGGACAGGGTCGCGACGAGGGCGCCGTTCGAGGCGTTCATCGCGGCCAGCAGCTCCGCCTCCGTGTCGACCAGGACGATCGTGTCGACCGGGCCGAAGGGTTCCGCGTGGTGGAGCGGGGAGGACGGGGGCGGATTGAGCAGGGTGACCGGGGCCAGATACGCGCTGGTGTCCTGGTCGGGGAGGAAGCGGGCGTCCGCGAGAGCGCCCCGGTGGAGCGGTACGGCGCCGCGGCCGATCGCCTCGGTGACCTGGTCGGCCAGTTCCTTCGCCTTGGCCGCGTTGATGAGCGGCCCGAAGTCCAGCTCCGGCGGCCGGTCGTCCGGGGACTCGACGGCGAGGGGGTGGCCCAGGCGGATCGAGCGTACGGCGGGGAGGTACGCGGCGAGGAAGTCCGCGAAGAGGGAGCGCTGGACGACGAAGCGCGGATACGCCGTGCAGCGCTGCTTCCCGTAGTCGAAGAGCTTGGGGATCACGGCGGTCAGGGCGGAGAAGTCGGTGCAGTTCCAGACACCCCAGGTGTTGAGCCCCTCCTGTTCGAGGACATGGCGCTTGCCGACGTCGGCGACCGCGGTGGCGATCCCGGCGCCGGTGTCCCGACCGCCGACGAAGGAGACGCAGCCGATCTCGGGCGCGCGCACCAGCGCCTCGGAGAGTTCGCCGCCGCTGCCGCTGACCAGCGTGACGGGGACGCCCTCGCGGGCGGCGAGCGCGCAGGCCAGGGTGAGACAGGCGACGCCGCCGTCGGTGGGGGTCTTGGCGATGACCGCGTTGCCGGCCAGCGCCTGCACCAGCAGTGCGTGGACGAGGACGGACATCGGGTAGTTCCAGCTCGCGATGTTGGAGACCGGCCCCGGCAACGGGGTACGGCCCGCCAGCATGGGCCCGGCTCCGTCCACGTACCAGCGCACGCCGTCGATCGCACGGTCGACGTCGGCCTGGGCGAGGCGCCAGGGCTTGCCGATCTCCCAGACGAGGAGAAGGGCGAGCAGTTCACGGTGTGCGGTGAGCGCGTCGAGCGTCGCGCTCACCCGGGCGGCACGCTCCGGCAGCGGGATGTGGCGCCAGGCGCGGTGCGCGTCGAGCGCGGCGCGCACCGCCTGCCGGGCGGTGTCGCCGTCCAGCCGCGGTGGGCCAGCGATCGGGCTCCCGTCGACGGGGCTGGTGGCGGGCAGGGCCCGCCCGTCGGACCGCCAGGAGGCGGCCCAGAGGTTGCGTACCCGGTCGTCCTGGAAGGCCTCGGGCGCGGCGGCGAGGCTGCGCTCCCAGGCGTCCGACCAGGCCGTGCCGGGTTTGAGGATCAGCGAGGTGGGTGCCATTGAGGGTCTCCGCTCCGATGAGGCGGGAGGTGCATGGCTCGGTTCGGGCTCGGATCAGGACCGTCGGCCGGCGGTCCGGAAGCCGGTGGTGCGGGTGGCACGCACCCGCTCTCAAGTATGGGTGACACCGCGTGACGGCGCGAGGTGGTCCAGGACCAGCCGCGCGGTCTCCGAGGGGGTCGAGCCGACCCGGATGCCGGCCGCCTCCAGCGCCTTGCGCTTGCCCTCCGCCGTACCGGAGGAGCCGGAGACGATCGCGCCCGCGTGCCCCATGATCTTGCCCTCGGGCGCGGTGAACCCGGCGATGTAGCCGATGACCGGCTTGGTCACCCGCTCGGCGGCGTAGGCGGCGGCGCGTTCCTCGGCGTCGCCGCCGATCTCTCCGATGAGGACGACGAGTTCGGTGTCGGGGTCGTCCTCGAAGGCGGCGAGGCAGTCGATATGGCTGGTGCCGACGACGGGGTCGCCGCCGATGCCGACCGCCGAGGAGAAACCGATCTCCCGCAGCTCGTACATGAGTTGGTAGGTGAGGGTGCCGGACTTCGACACGAGGCCGATCCGGCCGGGCTTGGTGGCGATGTCGGCCGGGATGATCCCGGCGTTGGACTGCCCGGGGCTGATCAGGCCGGGGCAGTTGGGGCCGATGATCCGGGTGGACCGCTGCCTGGCGTACGCGGTGAAGGTGACGGCGTCGTGGACGGGGATGCCCTCGGTGATGACGACGGCGAGCCCGATCCCGGCGTCCACCGCCTCGGTCACGGCCGCCCGGGCGAACTGCGGCGGCACGAAGACGACGGTGACGTCCGCGCCGGTCGCCTCGATGCCCTCGCGTACGGAGCCGAAGACGGGCACGGTGGCGCCGTCGAGGTCGATCCGGGCGCCCGCCTTGCGCGGGTTGACGCCGCCGACGACCGTGGTGCCCGCGGCGAGCATCCGCCGGGTGTGCCGCATGCCCTCGGCGCCGGTCATGCCCTGGACGAGTACCTTGCTCTCCTTGGTCAGGAAGATGGCCATGGTGTTCCTCTCCTCATCCGGCGTTCGCGAGCGCGGCGGCCTGCCGGGCCGCCCCGTCCATGGTGGTGGCCTGCTGTACGAGCGGGTGCGCGCGTTCCGCGAGGATCGCCCGGCCGCGGGCCGCGCTGTTGCCGTCGAGGCGGACCACGAGCGGCCGGGTCAACGTCACTGATTCCAGGGCCCGTACGATGCCGTCGGCGACCGCGTCGCAGGCGGTGATGCCGCCGAAGACATTGACGAAGACGGATTTCACGGCCGGGTCGGAGAGGATGACGGACAGCCCGTCCGCCATCACCTGGGCGGACGCCCCTCCCCCGATGTCGAGGAAGTTGGCGGGGCGGGCGCCGCAGCCGGCCACCACGTCGAGGGTGGACATGACGAGGCCGGCGCCGTTGCCGATGATGCCGACCTCGCCGTCGAGCTTGACGTAGTTGAGCCCCTTGGCCGCCGCCTCCGCCTCCAGCGGGTCGCCGCCGGGGTCGGTCTCCGCCTCACCCCAACGCGCCTGCCGGAAGAGGGCGTTGTCGTCGAGGGTGACCTTGCCGTCGAGGGCGAGAATGAGCCCTTCCGTGGTGCGTACCAACGGGTTCACCTCGACCAGCAGGGCATCCTCGCGGACCACCACCTGCCAGAGCGCCCGCAGTACGGGGACGACCCCGCCGGGCAGTCCGGCCGCCGAGGCGATCCGGGCGGCGACCTCCTCGGTGACGCCCTCCGCCGGGTCGACGGGGACCCGGGCCACCGCCTCGGGGCGGACCGCCGCGACCTCCTCGATCTCCATGCCGCCCTCGGCCGAGGCGATGGCGAGGAAGGTCCCGGCCGCCCGGTCGAGGACGTAGCTCACATAGAACTCGGCCTCGATGGCGACGGGTTGGGCGAGCATCACCGTGCGGACGGTGTGCCCCTTGATGTCCATGCCGAGTATCTGGCGTGCGGTCAGTTCGGCCGCCGCCGGGTCGGCGGCGAGCTTCACCCCGCCCGCCTTGCCGCGTCCTCCGGTCTTCACCTGCGCCTTGACGACCACGCGCCCGCCGAGCCGCCGCGCGGCCGCCCCGGCGTCCTTGGCCGTGGCCGCCACCTCGGCTTTCGGCACGGCGATGCCGTGTTCCGCGAAGAGTTCCCTTGCCTGGTGTTCGTACAGATCCATGGCTGCTCCCCTTGCTTCCCCTTGACGAAAAGTGGCGCACGCCCCCTGGACACCACCCGCCCGGATGCGGGATAACAAGCTTCATACAGTATTCGTCGACTGTATGCAATGTACCGGGGCGGGCGCTCGCCCCTACCCGGCGAAGGACTACGAAGGGACAGGGACCTCCTCATGCCCGACGACAGCCAGGAACTCATCTCCGGTGGTCATCTCGTCGCCAAGGCACTCAAAGCGGAGGGTGTCGAGGTCATCTACACCCTCTGCGGCGGCCACATCATCGACATCTACGACGGCTGCGTCGACGAGGGCATCGACGTCGTCGACGTACGCCACGAGCAGGTGGCCGCCCACGCCGCGGACGGCTACGCCCGTATCACCGGAAAGCCGGGGTGCGCGGTGGTCACCGCGGGGCCCGGTACGACCGACGCCGTGACCGGGGTCGCCAACGCCTTCCGCGCCGAGTCGCCCATGCTGCTGATCGGCGGTCAGGGGGCGCACACCCAGCACAAGATGGGGTCGCTCCAGGACCTCCCCCATGTCGACATGATGACCCCCATCACCAAGTTCGCCGCCACCGTGCCGGACACCGCCCGCGCGGCCGACATGGTCTCGATGGCGTTCCGCGAGTGCTACCACGGCGCCCCGGGGCCGTCCTTCCTCGAAATCCCGCGCGATGTGCTGGACGCCAAGGTGCCGGTGGAGAAGGCCCGGGTCCCCGCGGCCGGACAGTACCGGGCCTCGACCCGCTCGGCCGGCGACCCCGAGGCCGTCGAGAAGCTCGCCGACCTGCTCACGCACGCCGAGAAGCCGGCCATCCTGCTCGGCAGCCAGGTCTGGACGACCCGGGCCACCGACGCGGCGATCGAGCTGGTGCGGACGCTCAACATCCCCGCGTACATGAACGGGGCGGGACGCGGCACCCTGGCCCCCGGCGACCCGCACCACTTCCAGCTCTCACGGCGCTACGCCTTCTCCAACGCCGACCTCATCATCATCGTCGGGACGCCCTTCGACTTCCGCATGGGGTACGGCAAGCGGCTCTCGCCCGACGCGACCGTCGTCCAGATCGACCTCGACTACCGTACGGTCGGCAAGAACCGGGACATCGACCTCGGCATCGTCGGGGACGCCGGACTCGTGCTCTCCTCCGTCACCCAGGCCGCGAGCGGGCGCCTCAACGGAGGCTCCGTGAAGCGGAAGGCATGGCTGGACGAGCTGCGCGCCGCCGAGCAGACCGCCGTCGAGAAGCGGCTGCCGCAGCTGCGCTCGGACGCCTCGCCCATCCACCCGTACCGGCTGGTCAGCGAGATCAACGAGTTCCTCACCGAGGACTCCATCTACATCGGGGACGGCGGCGACATCGTCACCTTCTCCGGGCAGGTCGTCCAGCCCAAGTCGCCCGGCCACTGGATGGATCCGGGCCCGCTCGGCACCCTCGGCGTCGGGGTCCCCTTCGTGCTCGCCGCCAAGCAGGCCAGGCCCGACAAGGAGGTCGTGGCGCTCTTCGGCGACGGCGCCTTCTCGCTGACCGGCTGGGACTTCGAGACGCTGGTGCGCTACAACCTGCCGTTCGTCGGCATCGTCGGCAACAACTCCTCGATGAACCAGATCCGTTACGGCCAGAAGGCCAAGTACGGCGACGAGCGCGAGCGTGTCGGCAACACCCTCGGTGACGTCCACTACGACAAGTTCGCCCAGATGCTGGGCGGTTACGGCGAAGAGGTCCGCGACCCGGCGGACATCGCGCCCGCGCTGCGGCGCGCCCGCGAGTCGGGACTGCCGTCGCTGATCAACGTCTGGGTCGACCCCGACGCGTACGCCCCCGGAACCATGAACCAGACCATGTACAAGTGAAGGAGCCCTCCCATGACCCAGGCTCTTGAGACCCCGCCCACCGGTACCCCGCAGAAGGCGCTCTCGGGCGTACGCGTCCTGGACATGACGCACGTCCAGTCGGGGCCCTCGGCCACCCAGTTGCTCGGCTGGCTCGGCGCGGACGTGGTGAAGCTGGAGGCGCCGAGCGGCGACATCACCCGCAAGCAGCTGCGCGACCTGCCCGACGTCGACTCGCTGTACTTCACGATGCTCAACTGCAACAAGCGGTCCATCACCCTCAACACCAAGACCGAGCGCGGCAAGGAGATCCTCACGGAGCTCATCCGGCGCTCCGACGTGATGGTGGAGAACTTCGGCCCGGGAGCCGTGGACCGGATGGGGTTCACCTGGGAGCGCATCCAGGAGATCAACCCCCGCATCGTCTACGCCTCCATCAAGGGGTTCGGAGAGGGCCCGTACACCAACTTCAAGGCGTACGAGGTGGTCGCGCAGGCCATGGGCGGCTCGATGTCCACGACCGGCTTCGAGGACGGCCCGCCGCTCGCCACCGGCGCGCAGATCGGCGACTCCGGCACCGGCATCCACGCGGTCGCCGGGATACTCGCCGCGCTCTTCCAGCGCGAGCACACCGGGCGCGGGCAGCGCGTCAACGTGGCGATGCAGCACGCCGTGCTCAACCTCTGCCGGGTGAAACTCCGTGACCAGCAGCGGCTCGCCCACGGCCCGCTCGCCGAGTACCCGAACGACGACTTCGGCGACGAGGTGCCCCGCAGCGGCAACGCGAGCGGCGGCGGACAGCCCGGCTGGGCCGTCAAGTGCGCGCCGGGCGGCCCCAACGACTACGTGTACGTGATCGTGCAGCCGGTCGGATGGCGGCCGGTCACCGAGCTGATGGGCCGGCCCGAGCTGGCGGACGACCCCGAGTGGGCGACGCCCGAGGCGCGGCTGCCGAAGCTCGGCAAGATGTTCCAGCTCATAGAGGAGTGGACGGCGACCCTGCCCAAGTGGGAGGTGCTGGAGCGGCTCAACGCCCACAACATCCCGTGCGGCCCGATCCTCTCCACCAAGGAGATCATCGAGGACGCCTCGCTCGCGGCCAACGAGATGGTCGTCGAGGTCCCCCACCCCCAGCGCGGCTCGTTCACCACGGTCGGCAGCCCGCTGAAGCTCTCCGACTCCCCCGTGGACGTGTTCACCTCGCCGCTGCTCGGTGAGCACAACGCGGAGGTGTACGTGGGCGAACTGGGCCTGGGCGACGAGGAACTGCGGCTTCTCAAGACGGACGGAGTCATCTAGCGGTGGACAGCAACGAAGAGAGCAGGACGACCGTACGGGCGCTGCTGGACGCGGCGCTCGCCGAGGGCCGCACCGCGCTCACCGCGCCCGAGGGCAAGGCCGTCACGGACGCGTACGGCATCCCCACCCCGGCCGAGGCGCTCGCCGAGAGCGCCGACGAGGCGGTGGCGCTGGCCGACCGGATCGGCTTCCCGGTGGCGATGAAGATCGTCTCCCCGGAGATCCTGCACAAGACGGACGCGGGCGGCGTACGGATCGGGCTGGCCTCCGCCGCCGAGGTGCGGGGCGCGTTCACCGCGATCGTCACCAACGCCCGTGCGTACGACCCGGACGCGCGGATCCTGGGCGTGCAGATCCAGCAGATGGTGCCCGAGGGGACCGAGGTCCTGATCGGCACCGTCACCGACCCGACCTTCGGGAAGATCGTGGCGTTCGGACTCGGCGGGGTGCTGGTGGAGGTCCTCAAGGACGTCACCTTCCGGCTCGCCCCCGCCTCCACGGACGACGCGCTGTCGATGCTCGACGGGATCCGCGCGGCGGAGATCCTGCGCGGGGTGCGCGGCGCGGCGCCCGTCGACCGGGACGCCCTGGCCGGGCTGATCGTCAAGGTGTCACGGCTCGCCGCCGACTTCCCGGAGATCGCCGAGGTCGACCTCAACCCGGTGTTCGCGTCGGCGAACGGGGTGATGGCCGCCGACGTACGGATCCTGCTCGACGCCGAACGGCCACCCGCGCGGCGGAGTTACGGCCGTGAGGAGATCCTCGCCTCGATGCGGCGGCTGATGAAGCCCACCTCCGTGGCGGTGATCGGAGCCTCCAACGAGCAGGGCAAGATCGGTAATTCGGTCATGCGGAACCTGATCGACGGGGGTTTCCCCGGCGACATCCATCCGGTGAACCCCAAAGCCGATGACATTCTCGGCCGCAAGGCGTACAAGAGCGTGATGGACGTTCCGGGTGAGCCCGACGTGGCGGTCTTCGCGATTCCCGCGAAGTTCGTGCCCGCCGCGCTGGAGGAGGTCGGCCGCAAGGGCATCCCGAACGCCGTGCTGATCCCGTCCGGCTTCGCCGAGACCGGCGAACACGAGCTCCAGGAACGGATCGTGGCCATCGCCGAGGAGCACGGCGTCCGGCTGCTGGGGCCGAACATCTACGGCTACTACTCCACCTGGCAGGACCTCTGCGCCACCTTCTGCACCCCGTACGACGTCAAGGGCGGCGTGGCGCTGACCTCGCAGTCCGGTGGGATCGGGATGGCCATCCTCGGCTTCGCGCGGTCCACGAAGACGGGGGTCTCGGCGATCGTCGGACTCGGCAACAAGTCCGACCTGGACGAGGACGACCTGCTCACCTGGTTCGGCGAGGACCCGCACACCGAGTGCATCGCGATGCACCTGGAGGACCTCAAGGACGGCCGCGCCTTCGTGTCGGCGGCGCGGGCCACCGTACCGAAGAAGCCGGTCGTCGTCCTGAAGGCCGGACGCACGGCGGCCGGCGCGAAGGCGGCGGGCTCGCACACCGGCGCGCTCGCCGGGGACGACGCGGTGTACGACGACATCCTGCGCCAGGCCGGGGTCATCAGAGCACCGGGGCTGAGCGAGATGCTGGAGTACGCGCGGGCGCTGCCCGTGCTCCCCACTCCGCGCGGTGACAACGTCGTCATCATCACGGGCGCGGGCGGCTCGGGGGTGCTCCTCTCCGACGCCATCGTCGACAACGGGCTCTCCCTGATGGAGATCCCGCCGGATCTGGACGAGGCGTTCCGCGCGTTCATCCCGCCGTTCGGCGCGGCCGGCAACCCGGTGGACATCACCGGCGGCGAACCGCCGTCCACGTACGAGGCGACGATCCGGCTGGGTCTGGAGGACCCGCGGATCCACGCGCTGGTCCTCGGGTACTGGCACACGATCGTCACCCCGCCGATGGTCTTCGCCGAACTCACGGCGCGGGTCGTGGCGGAGTTCCGGGAGCGGGGCATCCACAAGCCGGTGGTGGCCTCCCTCGCGGGCGACGTGGAGGTCGAGGGGGCGTGCCAGTACCTCTTCGACCACGGGGTGGTGGCGTACCCGTACACGACGGAGCAGCCGGTCGCGGTGCTCGGCGCCAAATACCGGTGGGCGCGGGCGGCGGGGCTGCTGTGATGTACCGACGGCAGCCATCACCGGCCAGGGGTCCGGGGGTTGCCCCCCGGATATGCCGCCGCCCGGTGGGCGCGGGCGGCGGGGCTGTTGGGAGGCGGTTCATGACCTGACCTCACCCGGGCACGGCACGAAGGTTTTGGACAGGGGGCGCTGGCCAGTTCTTTCGATGCAAGGGGTGCGAGAAACCATCATGAAAACGACAACCACTCAACTCAGCAGCTCCGTCCCCTACCAAGAGGTGACGGACCGCAACGGACGCGTGTACCGGATCGGTGAGAGCGACCGGGACATCATGGGCCGGCCCCGATGGACCATGGTGCTCTTCCCGTGGATGGGCATGCTCGGCATCAGTTCGTCGGAGTACGCGTTCACCTCCGCGGAGGACACGCTGCACCAGGCCCATCTGTGGAGCAGCGGGCACATCTTCTGGCTGATGGGCGTCTGGGTCTTCTTCCAGGCGGCCGTCGCCTTCCCGGCCGGGCAGCTCAGGGAGAGCGGCAGGCTGCCCGCCCGCTACGCCATGATGCTGGGCGCGCTGGGGACGTTGCTGGGCTATCTGTCCCTGGCGTACGCCCCGCACGTGATCGTGGCGTACTTCGGCTTCGGCATGTTCAGCGGGATCGGCGCCGGTCTGGTCTACGCGACCTGCGTCAACATGGTCGGCAAGTGGTACCCCGAGCGCAAGGGAGGCAAGACCGGCCTCGTCAACGGCGGTTTCGCCTACGGCTCGGTGCCGTTCGTCTTCCTCTTCACCTCGTACATGGACCTGAGCAACTACCAGGGTGTGCTGGTCTTCGTCGGTGTGGTCTGCTGCCTCGTCGTCGCGGTCGCCGGCTGGTTCTTCAAGGACCCGCCGAAGTACTGGTGGCCGCGGGGCGCCGATCCGCTGAAGGTCTCCGACGACCCGAGGATCCGGCGCGCGCTGGCGAAGAACCCGCCGGCGGTGAAGCAGTACACACCGCGCGAGGCGGCCCGTACACCCGTGCTGTGGATGATGTGGTTCTGCCTGCTCTGCACGGCGGGCATCAACATCTTCGGCATAGCGTTCCAGGTGCCCTTCGGCAAGGACATGGGCTTCGCGGGCGGGATAGTGGCCACGGCGATGTCCCTCAAGGCGATCGTGAACGGCACGGGGCGCGGTGTCATCGGCTGGATCTCCGACCGGTACGGGCGCCGCAACACCCTGATCATCGTCTGTCTGGTGCTCGGCAGCGCGCAGTTCGGTGTGCTGGTCTCCGGGACGATGGGCAGCATGCCGTTCTTCCTGTTCTGCTCGATGGTCTCCGGCTTCGGCGGCGGGGCGATCTTCCCGCTGTTCGCGGCGATGACGGCGGACTACTTCGGGGAGAACAACAATGCCTCGAACTACGGCATGGTCTACAGCTCCAAGCTCATATCGGGCCTGGTCGGCTCCGGTGTGGGAGCCCTCGTGGTGGGTGCCTGGGGCTACGAGGGCGCGTTCGTGATCGCCGGCAGTATCGGCCTCGCCTCCGCCGTCCTCGCGGTGTTCCTGAAGGCACCCGGCAGGCCCGACGTGAAGAAGATCCAGCCCAACCCGAACCCGATCGGCCGGGAGATCGCCTGATATGACCACTGAACCACTCTCCGGTCCGTCCGCGTCGGCCGCCGCCGGCGCGGGCTACCGCGAGATCACCGACGCCCATGGCCGGGTCTACCGGGTCGGCGAGTCCGACCGGCAGATCCTGGGCCTCCCCCGCTGGACGATGGTGGCCCTGCCCTGGCTCGCCATGCTCGCCATCAGTGTCTTCGAGTACGCCTTCGGGGCGGCCGAGCAGACGCTGTCCAGGGCACATCACTGGACCTCGACGAACACCTTCTGGGTGCTCAGTGTCTGGATCTTCTTCCAGGCCGCGGTCTCCTTCCCCGCCGGGCGCCTGCGGGAGAAGGGGATCCTGAGCAGCAGGGCGGCCATGCTGATCGGTTCGTTCTGCTCGCTGCTGGGCTTCGTCAGTCTCGGTCACGCACCGGACTTCTGGTTCGCGCTGGCCGGTTTCGGGCTGCTGGGCGGGCTCGGCTCCGGACTGATCTACTCGACCTGCGTCAACATGGTCGGCAAGTGGTACCCCGAGCGCAGGGGCGGCAAGACGGGGCTGGTCAACGGCGCGTTCGCCTATGGCGCGGTGCCTTTCGTCTTCCTGTTCACGTACGGCTTCGACACCTCGAACTACCGGACCGTGCTGGACCTCGTCGGGGTGTACGTGCTCGTACTGACGCTGGTGGCGGGGGTGTTCTTCAAGGATCCGCCGAAGAACTGGTGGCCCGAGGAGATCGATCCGCTGCGCCGTTCCGGGGACGCCAAGTCCTCGCTGGCGCTGGCGAAGAACCCGCCCGCGGTGCGGCAGTACACACCGCGGGAGGCGTTACGCACCGGGATCGTGCCCCTGATGTGGCTGTGCATGCTGTGCTGCGCGGGCGTCTCGATCTTCGGGATCTCGTTCCAGGTGCCGTTCGCCAAGGAGATGGGGTTCGGTCCGCTGATCGCGGCGTCGTCCATGGGGGTGATGGCGGTGATCAACGGCACCGGGCGGGGTGTGGTCGGCTGGCTCTCCGACAAGCTGGGCCGTCGGCCGACCCTCACCTACGTGTGTCTGGTGCTGGCCGTGGCGCAGTTCGGTGTGCTGTGGGCGGGCGAGATCCGCAACCAGACGCTGTTCCTGGCCTTCGCCTTCCTGTCCGGCTTCGGCGGCGGGGCGTTCTATCCGCTGTTCGCGGCGCTGGTCCCGGACTACTTCGGGGAGAACTACAACGCGTCGAACTACGGCATGGTCTACAGCGCGAAGCTGGTCAGCGGGTTGTTCGGCGGCGGGATGGGGGCGGTCGTGGTCGCGTCGTGGGGATACGTCGGCGCGTACGTGGCGTCCGGTGTGGTCTCGCTGGTCGCCGCGGGTCTCTCGCTGGTCCTGCGGCAGCCGGGCGGCCCGCGGCCCGGACGGCGCCCGGTCCGGCTGGCGCGGCCGGGCGAGGCAACCGCCTGAACGGCTGAGTCCCCGGACGCGGCCGGACACGACGGAGCACGGCAGAACACGAGGGAACGCAACGGAACCCTGTGGATCAGCAGACGGCCCTCCCCGCGGCGCTGTGCCGGCCGCGCGGAGGGCCGCCGTCGTATCTCCCCTGCGACGTGCGGGAGTTACCGCTTCTCGCGCAGCGAGTGCAGATGCGCCGAGGACTTCTGGGCGAACAGCAGCGAGTCCACGGGCTGGTCGTGCTCCACCTGCCAGTGGTGGCCGCGCCGACCGCCGTGGGTCTTGTTGACGGCCGAGATGAAGCGCTGGTAGTCGATGTCGCCGTCGCCGACGTCCACCATGCGGTAGCCGTCGCGTGCCGCGATGTCCTCGATGCCGTCCTTCACGTGGAAGAGCGGGTAGCGGTGGGGCTGCTTGAGGACGTACCGCAGCGGGTCGAAGGGCGCGGGCCTGCCCTCGGGCGTCTTGCTGAAGCGGAACTGGCCGGAGTACGCCCAGTAGATGTCCATCTCCAGGTAGACGAGGCTCGGGTCGGTCTCGGCGAGCAGGATGTCGTAGAGCCGTACGTTGGGCTGGTCGGTGGCGAAGGAGAACTCCTCCGCGTGGTTGTGCTGGTAGAACTTCATGCCGCGCCGCTTGGCCGCCGCGCCGTAGGCGTTGAAGTCGGCGGCGGCCCGCTTCCAGGCGTCGACGGTCGATCCGTAACGGAAGGGGCCCGACGCGGTGCCTATGTGGTCCAGGCCGAGTTCCTGGGCGTCGTCCAGGACCTTGGTGAGGTTCTGGGCGAAGCTGTAGGCGTTGGGGTTGCTGTCGTCGGCGTAGTTGACATGGCTGCCGATGGGCTTGAGACCGTGGTCCCTGGCCAGTCTCTTCAGCTGCGGCAGGGTGATGGCGCCGGCGCTGCCCTGGGTGTATCCGGCGAACTCGATCTCGTCGTAGCCGAACCGCTCCAGCTCGTCGAAGACCTTGGCGAAACCGATCGTCGACACCTTGTCGCGCAGGGAGTAGAGCTGGATGCCGAGCCGGCCCGGCGGCAGGACGGGCGCTCCCGTGCCGTGGCCGCCGTGGCCGGGGCGGGGGCCCGAGCCGTGGGCGGCGGCCGGGGTGGCCACGGCCGAGGCGCCGACCACCGCGGCCGCGGTGGCCCCCGCGGCCACACCGAGCATGCCGCGCCGGCTGAGCTTGTGTGCGAGTTCGGGGTCTGCTGGGGTCTTGCGGCTCATGCGGAACTCCTTCTGTCAGTGCAGTCCGGCAAGGTGGAGGAGAAGGCTCTTCACGTCGGTGGCCGCGACACGGTCACCGAGGTCATGGGGTGTGGAGCAGAGGATGAGCGGGCCTTCCTCGTCGTTCGCGGGGAGCCGGCCGTGGCTGCCGCGGATGGGCGAGGGGTCGAGGGGCACGACCGCGAGCCGGTAGCGCATCCCCAGCTTCTTGCGGGCGATCGCCTTGGCCGCCTTGAGGCGTACGTACGGATCGAGGGGGTCCATGAACAGCTCGACGGGGTCGTAGCCGGGCTTCCGGTGGATCTCCACGAGCTGCGCGAAGTCGGGCGCCCGGTCGTCGTCCAGCCAGTAGTAGTACGTGAACCAGGCGTCGGGTTCCGCGACGGCCACCAGCTCCCCGGAGCGGGGGTGGTCGAGCCCGTGCGCCTTCTTGCCCTCGTCGTCGAGGAGCTGCTCGATGCCGTCGAGGTCCTTCAGCGCCTCGCGGGTCGCGTCCAGGTCCTCGGGGCGGCGTACGTAGACGTGCGCGAGCTGGTGGTCGGAGACGGCGAAGGCGCGGGAGGCCATGGTGTCCAGGTACTCCATGCCGTCCTGGGTGTGGACCTCCAGCAGCCCGGCCCGGCGCAGCGCGCGGTTGATGTCGACGGCCCGGGAGACCCGGGTGATGCCGTACTCGGAGAGCGCCACGACGGTACGGCCCTCCGCCTCCGCGTCCGCGAGCAACGGGGCCATGGCCAAGTCGAGTTCGGCGGCGGCCCGGTGGGAGCGGGGGTCGTCGGGGCCGAAGCGCTGGAGGTCGTAGTCGAGGTGCGGCAGATAGCAGAGGGCGAGATCGGGGCGGCGGGTGGCCACGATGTGCCGGGTCGCGTCGATGATCCACTGGGAGGAGACCAGGTCGGCGCCGGGCCCCCAGAAGTGGAAGAGCGGGAACGTGCCGAAAAGCTCGGTGAGTTCGTCGTGGAGCGACGGCGGCCGGGTGTAGCAGTCGGGCTCCTTGCGGCCGTCGGCGTAGTAGACGGGGCGCGGGGTGACGGTGTAGTCGGTGTCCGCGCCCATCGCGTACCACCAGCAGATGTTGGCGACGGTGTAGCCGGGATGGGCGCGGCGGGCCGCGTCCCAGAGCTTGTCGCCGGAGACGAGGCCGTTGTGCTGGCGCCAGAGCAGGACGTCGCCCAGCTCCCGGAAGTACCAGCCGTTGCCGACGATGCCGTGCTCGGCGGGGAGCGTCCCGGTGAGGAAGGTGGACTGGGCGCTGCAGGTGACGGCCGGCAGCACGGTGGTCAGCGGGGCGCGCGCGCCCGCCGCGGCCAGCTTGGACAGGTTCGGCATGTGGCGCAGCAGCTGCGGGGTGAGGCCGACGACGTCCAGGACCAGCAGCGGGGTCGGGCGCGCGGCCTCGCCCTCGGGCCGGGTGCCGGACGGGGCGTCGGCCGGGGGCCCGGCAGGGGTGTCGGCAGGGGTGTCGCTCATGGCAGCTCCTTGAGACCGAGGTCGACCAGCAGGTCCCTGGCCAGGGTGAGTTCGGCGGCGATGCCCTCGGCGAGCCGGCCGCGCGAGCGGGGCCGCAGCTCGGGCGGGAGCGCCTGCCAGGTGTAGGTCTCGACCTCCAGATGGCGGGTGCGCGGCGCCGCGCCGCCGACGAGGCGGGCCAGCGCGTCCCGGAGGACGGGGAGGGTGGAGGTGAGCGGCGGGGCGGGCGGGGCGTGCAGCGGTACGTGGAAGTGGGCGCGCCAGGGCGCCCCTTCGGGCAGTGAGCGGCCGGCCAGCGCCTCGTCGAGGTCGTCGGTGCCGCGCAGTCCGGCGGCGGTGCTGGTGCGGGTCTGGTGGAGGAAGCGGGGCTCGGCGAAGGCCCGCAGCGCCTCCCGTACCTCGGGGAGGTGGGGGTGTTCGGCGTGCAGGGCGGCGGAGAGCTGTGCCTTGGGCACGGGGATACGGGCCGCCTCCAGCGCGTCGAGCGCGGTGGCCGGGTCCTCGAAGGAGGTGGCGAGGTGGCAGGTGTCGACGCAGATGCCGATGCGGTCGCCGTCGAGCGCGGTGAGCGGGGCGATCGCGTCGGCGGTGGTCTCGACGATGCAGCCGGGCTCGGGTTCCAGGGCGATCCGGATGGACTTGCCGGTCAGCTCCTCCAGCGCGTCGAGGCGGCCGGCGAGGGTGGTGAGCGCGGCGTGGGCGGTGTGGCCCGCGGCGTCGTCCCAGTCGGTGCGCCAGCCGAGGGGCAGCGTGGAGACCGAGCCCTCGGTGACGTCGTCGGGCAGCAGCGCGGCGAGCAGCCTGGCCAGGTCGGCGGTGTACGACAGCCGTTCGGGATCGGCCCAGTCGGGTTTGTAGACGCGGTACTTGACCTCTTCGGCGCCGAAGCCCTCGTACGGGAAGCCGTTGAGGGTGACGACCTCCAGGCCGCGCCGGTCGAGTTCGGCGCGCAGCGCGCGCAGCACCGCCGGGTCGTTGATCAGGGCCTGGGCGGCGTCCCTGGCGAGCCAGAGGCCGATGCCGAGGCGGTCCCGGCCGAGGCGTTTGCGTACCGGCTCGCAGTGGTCGCGGAGTTGGGCCAGGACGCCTTCGAGGGTCTCGGCGGGGTGGACGTTGGTGCAGTAGGCGAGGTGGACGGTGGAGCCGTCGGGGTGGCGGAAGCGCATCGGCTCACTCCCCGCCGCGCAGCACGGAGTTGCCCTCGTGGAGGGCGTCCGGTGCGGCCACGTCGAGCTGGAGCCGGCCGCTCAGTCCGTAGAAGGCGACGGGGTTGCGCCACAGGACCTGGTCGACGTCGTCGGCGTCGAATCCGGCCGCGAGCATCGCGTCGGCGACCTTCCGGGTCTTGAGGGGGTCGCTGTTGCCCCAGTCCGCGGCCGAGTTGACGAGGACCTTCTCCGTGCCGTGCTCCTTGAGCACGGCGACCATCCGGTCCTCGTCCATCTTGGTGTCCGGGTAGATGGAGAAGCCCAGCCAGCTGCCGCTGTCGGCGGCCACCTTGACGGTGGTCTCGTTGAGGTGGTCGAGCAGGACCCGGTCGGGGGCCAGGGCGGATTCGCGTACGACGTCGATGGTGCGGCGCAGCCCGGCGAGCTTGTCGCGGTGCGGGGTGTGCACGAGCGCGGGCAGGCCGTGGTCGGCGGCGAGCTGGAGCTGGGCGGCGAGCGCGGTGTCCTCGGCCGGGGTCATGGAGTCGTAGCCGATCTCGCCGACGGCGACGACACCGTCCTTGACGAGATAGCGGGGCAGTTCGTCCAGGACCGGGGTGAGGCGCGGGTCGCCCGCCTCCTTGGGGTTGAGGGCGAGGGTGCAGTGGTGGGCGATGCCGTACTGGGCGGCGCGGAAGGGCTCCCAGCCGAGCAGGGCGTCGAAGTAGTCGTAGAAGCTGGCGGGCGAGGTACGGGGCTGGCCGAGCCAGAAGGACGGTTCGACCAGGGCGCGCACACCGGCGGCGTACATCGCCCGGTAGTCGTCCGTGGTGCGGGACGTCATGTGGATGTGGGGGTCGAAGATACGCATCAGGACTCCTCGCCGGTCAGTTGGAGCGCGCGGTGCAGGTCGGCGGGTACGGGGCGGCCGGCGGCGGTACGTTCGGCGGCGAAGTCGCGGAGCATACGGGCCAGTTCGGCGTCCCCGCGGGCGCGTACGGCCAGGTCGGCGACGGCGTCGAGGGGCACCTCCGTGAAGAGGCACTTGAGGACGGCGTGGCGCCAGCCGTGCGCGCCGAGGTGGGTGGCGGCGTACGGCCCGACGGCCGCCGCGACGAGCCGGGTGTCGTTGGTCCGCAGGGCGTCCTCGACCAGGGGCAGCGCGCCGGGCCCGGTGCCGAGCAGCGGCAGGGCGAGCAGTACGGCGCGGCGCTCGGCGGCGGTGCCCTGCCGGTAGAGCCGGGTGAGGGTGGCCAGGCTTGCCCCGGCCTCCTGGAGCAGCAGGGTGCGTACGGCGTCGGCGTGGTCCTGGCCGCAGTGGCGCCCGGCGGCGGCGAAGCGCAGCTCCCAGGGGGCGGCGGCGTCCGGGTCGGGATGCCCGGCGGAGGCGGCCGCCTCGGCCAGTGCCGCGTCGAGCCAGGGCAGGGCGTCCGGGGCGATCCGGTCGGCCAGTTCCGCACGGCTGGGGGTCATGCGCGTACCTCCAGGGCGCGGAGGAAGTCCAGGGACGTACGGGCGAGTTCGGGCCCGGCGTGGGAGTGCCGGGGCAGCTCCACGACGGTGAGGCCCTGGTAGTCGGTGGCGGCCAGCGCGTCGAGGACGGGCGGGAAGTCGATCTCGCCGTCCCCGAACGGAAGGTGCTCGTGGACACCGCGTCGCATGTCCTCGATCTGCACATGGCGCAGCCAGGGCCCGGCCTCGCGTACGCAGTCGGCGGGCGAGCGGGGTTCCAGGCACTGGCAGTGGCCGATGTCGAGGGTGAGGCCGAGCGGCCCGGGGTCGCCGAGCCGGCGTCTGAGCTCGTGGAAGCCGGCGAGGTCCTTGACGAGATGGCCGGGCTCCGGCTCGACGGCGAGCGGGACCCCGGCGGCTTCGGCGGCGTCGAGCACCGGCCCCATCGCCTCTTCCAGCCGCTTCCAGGCGGTTTCGGTGTCCGTGCCGTCCGGGGTGACGCCGCTGAAGCAGTGCACGGCGTGGGCGCCGAGGTCGGCGGCGACCTGGACGGCCGTGACGAGCAGCCCGGTCCTGGCGGCCCGGCCCGCGGGGTCCGGGTCGAGCAGGGTGGGGCCGTGCTTGCGGCGCGGGTCGAGGACGTAGCGGGCGCCGGTCTCGACGGTGACATCGAGGCCGAGTGCGGTGAGGCGGCGGGCGACGCGGCGGGTGCGGGCGGCCAGTTCGGGCGCCGTCGGGTCGAGGTGCATGTGGTCGAGGGTGAGTCCGACGCCCTCGTAGCCGAGGTCGGCGAGGAGGCCGAGGGCGTCGTCCAGCCGCAGGTCGGTGAGCCCGTTGGTGCCGTATCCGTAACGCGGGCTCATGTGGGGCTCACTTTCCGTGCGACGGTGCGGGCCAGCGGTACCAGCCCCATGACTCCGAGGGCCACCCCGGCCGCGCCGCCGCGTGCGGCGAGCGCGCCCTGGAGCGGGATCATGGCCCGGATCCCGCCGCCGACGGCGCGCTGGGTGAGGTCCGGGGACGGGTTGAGGGCGGCGTGCAGCAGGGGCCGGCCGGCGGTCCCCGCGTAGACGGCGGCGAGGGTGGCGGCGAGCGCGTGGCGGGCCCCCCGGCCGGGGGTGCCGGGGGCGGTATCGGGCGGGCGGCGGCCGAGCAGCGCCCCGACGGCCCCGGTCACCGCGAGCGCGGCGAGCGGCAGTGCGGTCGAGCCGCCCTGGGTCTCGCGGCGGGAGACGGTGGTGACGGCGGCGGTGTGGGCGCCGAGGACGGCGGCGGCCGGCAGCGCGGCCCGGACCCCGCTCCCCGCCGGACGCGCGGCGCCCTTCGCGGCAACGGCGGTCTTTCCGGCAGCGGCGGCCTTCCCCGCAGCGGCCGGCCTCGCGGATCCGGCCGCGTGCGCGGTCGCCGTGGCACCGAGCAGCAGGTCCAGGGAGCGGGCCGCGCCCATCGCCGCCGGGCCCGCCGGGGTGTGTTTGAGGCGCAGGTCGTACGACCAGACCGTGGCCGCCAGCGCCGTGCCCACCGCCAGCGACGGGCGTCCGGCGCGGGCGGCGAGCGCGAGGCCCGCGGCGGTCAGGCCCCCGGCCGCCGCGAGGGCGGCGGGCGGGGAGATCCGGCCCGACGGGATGGGGCGGTGCGGGCGGTCGACCGCGTCCTCGTCCCGGTCGGCCCAGTCGTTGAGCGCCATGCCCGCCTCGTACAGACAGAGCGAGGCGCCCACGGCGAGGGCGGTGGCGCGGCCGGGTCGCGCCCCGAGCGCCGCCGCGCCCGCGAGCCCGTCGCCGACCACGGTGAACAGGGCGGAGACGCGCAGCAGTTCGGCCCAGGCGCCCAGGGTCTCCCGGGCGGATCCGGCCGCCGGTCCCCCGCTGCCGCGAGCACTCATCCGGTCTCCCCCAGCCGTCCGGCGAAGGCGAGCAGCGCCTCGAACTGTTCGGCGAGGGCGGCGGGTCCGCCGTCCGGGTCCTTGAAGTAGAAGCCGAGTTCGGGCAGGGGTCCGCTCAGCCCGGCCTCGTGGGCGCGGGCCACCAGCCGGGCCAGGTCGAGGACGAGCGGCGCGGCCAGTGCCGAGTCGCACCCCTGCCAGATGGTCTGGAGGACCATCCGCGAGCCGAGGAAGCCGTCGAAGGCGATGTGGTCCCAGGCGGTCTTCCAGTCGCCGAGGGCCGGGACGTCGTCGATGTGGACCTCGCCCTCGGGCGCGGCGCCGAGGGTGTCGGCGAGGACGCGTTCCTTGCCCGCGTTCTTGGCCGCCGCGGCGGCCGGGTCGGCCAGCGCCGCTCCGTCCCCGCCGCCCAGCAGGTTCGTCCCGGACCAGGCCCGTACGGTCAGGGCCCGCTGGACGAACATGGGGGCGAGCACGGAACGGAGCAGCGTCTGGCCTGTCTTGCCGTCGCGGCCCGCGTGGGGAAGTCCGCGGTCCCGCGCGGCGGCGGTGAGGGCCTCGGTGCGCAGCCCGGTCGAGGGGGTGAAGTTGACGTACGGGCAGCCCGCCCGGACCGCGGCCGCCGCGTAGAGCGAACTCGGGGGCAGCCGGGGGTCGTCGGGGTCCGGTTCGGCCTCGGTGGAGGAGACGTTGACGACGACGGTGCGTGCGACGCCGGTGCGCCGGGTGAAGTCGGTGAGGTCGGCGGCGAAGCCGTCGATGATCTCGTCGTCGCTCCTGGTGTCGCCGGGCAGCGGGCCACCGGCCCGTATCTCCCGGTCGGCGGCGGCGAGTTCGGCGTGGATCGCGGCGGGCAGCCCGTGCGGCAGCACGCCCGCGGCGGTCAGTGCCTCCGCGCGCTTGGGCAGCGGGCAGCTCGCCGTGTCGTGGCCGCCGAAGACGAGCGAGGACAGGGCGGGCAGCCGGGCTCCGGCGAAGGGCGCGGTCTCGGCGACCATGCCCGTCGGGGGATGGAGCCCGGCGGTGACGGCCGCGCATCCCGCGACGGCCGTGGTGGCGACGGAGCCGCGGGCTCCGACGAACCAGACTCCGGTGCGTACGGCGGCCCCGGCCGGCTCGGCCGCTGTCGATGCTGTTGCTTCCGTACCGGTCGTGGTCACGGGCTGCCTCCCTGCCGGTGGTGCGGTCGATGGTGCGTGTGGTGCGTACGGTGCCGCGGCCCGAACGGGGCTCGCGGTCCGTGCAGTGCTCGCGGTGCGCGGCGCTGCGTGGGCGTGCGGGTACGTATGGTCCGTGCGGGTGCGCACGGTCCGTGCGGGTACGTACGGTCCGTACGGGTGCGTGCGGTCCGTACGGGTGCGTGCGGTCCGTGCGGGTGCGGTGCGTGGTGGACGGCGGGCGGGGGGTACGGCGCCTCCCCGCCCGCCGCCGGCCGGCGGTTCCGCCCGTCAGGAGGAGGGCAGTTCCTTGATCTGGATGTCGCGGAACGACACCTGGTCGTCGGCCCCGTGGTTCTGGAGGCCTATGTACCCGTTCTTCAGGCTGCGGGCCGGATCCGTGTTGGTGAAGTCGTTGATCTTCACTCCGTTGAGGAAGATCTGGAGCCGCTCACCCTGGACCTTGATCTCGTAGCTGTTCCACTGGCCCGGCGGGCGCAGCACCCGGTCCCTGGCCTTGACGTCGGCCGACTTGAAGCCGTAGACGGAGCCGGTGGTGCGGTCGGGGGTGTCGGTGGCGTCGATCTGCACCTCGTACCCGTTGTTCACCGCGGACCAGGGGTCCTCGGAGGCCGGGAAGCCCACGAAGACACCGGAGTTGTCGTCCCCGGCCATCTTCCAGTCCAGCTTCAGGGAGTACGCGCCGAACTCCTTGGCCTGGTACCAGAGCAGCCCCATGCCGCCCTCGGAGCGCAGTTCGCCGTCCACGATGTCGAACTTCCCGGGACCGGCCTGCTTCCAGCCTTCGAGGGTCTTGCCGTTGAAGAGGGAGCGGTAGCCGGTCTTCGGCTTGCAGTCGGCCTTGACCTGGCCGGCCGCGTACCGCAGTCCGCCGAGCAGGTGCTCCCGGAAGGGCGCCTCCGCGTACGACTCCTTCGTGTGGCCGCCCCCGGTGTAGAAGGACCGGCCGCCCTCGTAGGTCTGGCACCAGGCGATCGGGTGGTCGCCCTTCATCTTGCCGCCCTGGTAGGTGGTTTCGTCCAGGGTGGCGAGGACGCGGGCCTGACCGCGCGGGTTGGTGCGGTAGTTGTACCACTCGTCGGTGCGCTGCCACTCGTCGTCGAGGTGGGCGGTGGCCGGGTGGCCCTTGTCCTCGACCCGTACGGTGGCGGGCTGGATCGCCGGGTGCGAGTCGAAGTAGGCGCCGACGAGGCCGCCGTAGAACTTCCAGTCGTACTCGGTGTCCGCCGCGGCGTGCACGCCCATGTAGCCGCCGCCGGTGGCCACGTAGTTCTCGAACGCCTTCTGCTGGTCGGCGTCGAGTACGTCACCGGTGGTGGAGAGGAAGACCACCGCGTCGTACCGGGCGAGGTTGCTGGTGGTGAACTGGCCGGCCTCCTCGGTGGAGTCGACGGTGATCCCGGTCGTCTTCCCCAGTTCCTTCAGGGCGGCGACGCCCTCGGGGATCGAGTCGTGGCGGAATCCGGCGGTCCTGGAGAAGACCAGGACCCGCTTCTCGGTCTTGCCGGGGACCGCGTTGGACAGCTGGAAGTCGTCCAGGTCGTAGAGCGCGCCCGAGCCGCCCTTGAAGACCAGGAAGAGCTCGGTGGTCTTCTTCGGTACCGAGCGCAGCGGTACGTCGATGTCCTGGAAGGTCTCCCAGCCGCCGGTGACCGGGATCGGCGCGGAGCCGAGCAGGTTGCCCTTGGCGGAGCCCGTCCGTACCTCCAGGAAGCCGCCGGCGCCACCGGAGGAGATCCGGGCGGTGAGCGTCTTCGAACCGGTCAGGTTGTACGGCTTGAAGGAGATCCAGTCGCCGTTGTCGATGTCACCGACGGTCTTGCCGCCGTTGGCAGCGGCCTTCTCGACGACCGAGACGCCCGAGGAGTTGTTGAAGTGCTCGGCCTGCCGGTGGCGCGGCTGGAGCTGCGCCTGATCGTGGCTGGTGAGCGCGGCCTGGCCGCCGCCTCCGCCGTCGGTGTACTCGGCGTCGATCACACCGAAGATGTTGGCGTTGGGGTCGTGCTCGGTGTCGGCGGGTGCGGTGATGGTGCCTTCGCAGCCGTTGGCCGAGGTGATCGGGTGGCCATGGTTGTCATGGCCCAGGATGTAGCGGACGGTGACCTTGGAGCAGTCGATCGTCCCGTCCTCCGGGTCGGTGACCTTCACCTTGAAGGGGATCTCGTCCCCGAAGTTGAAGAGGTGGCCGTCCGCCGGGAGTTCGAGGGTCACCGTGGGCGCGGTGTTGCCGACGACCACGCGCACGGACGCCGTGCCGGTGCGCTCCGTCGGGTCCGTGACGGTGAGCCGCGCGGTGTACGTGCCGTTCTTCCGGTACGTGTGGACGGGGTTGGCGTCGGTGGAGGTGGCCCCGTCGCCGAAGTCCCAGGCGTAGCTGAGCTCGTCGCCGTCGGGGTCCTCGGTGCCGGCCGAGGAGAAGGTGACCTTCAGCGGGCTGGTCCCGGAGGTCTTGCTCGCCTTGGCCGCGGCGATCGGTGACTTGCCGCCGGTGGAGTTCTCGATGCGGTAGAGCGCGGAGTGCTCGTCACCGCCGAACCAGGAGAGGCCGTAGTCGAGGACGTAGAGCGCGCCGTCCGGGCCGAAGGCCGAGTCCATGACCTGGGTGCCGGTCCAGGGGAACGGGTTGATCTTCTCGACCGTGCCGTCCTCGCCCTGCTCGATCCGCTTGATCCACTGCCGGCCGAACTCGGTGGCGAAGAAGTCGCCGTCGTACTCCTCGGGGAACTTCACCGGGGAGTCGAGCTCGGCGTCGTAGCGGTAGACGGGGCCGGCCATCGGGGACTCGGAGCCGGTGCCGAACTCGGGCACGCTGCCGCCGTCGTAGTCGATCCAGGCGGGCTGGGCGGGCGGCAGATCGGTGAGCCCGGTGTTGTTCCGCGAGGTGTTCTTCGGCGCGGCGCAGTCGAAGGCGGCGCCGGACTCCTTGGTGGCGAAGTCGTAGTCGATGAACGGCTCGTTCTTGCCGACGCAGTACGGCCAGCCGTAGTTGCCGGCTCCGGTGACCCGCGCGAACTCGACCATGCCGGACGGGCCCCGGGTCGGGGAGGCGGCGCCCGCGTCGGGGCCGTAGTCGCCCACGTACACGATGCCGGTCTGCTGGTCGACGGAGATCCGGAAGGGGTTGCGGAACCCCATGGCGTAGATCTCGGGGCGCGTCTTGTCGGTGCCGGGGGCGAAGAGGTTGCCCTCGGGGACGGTGTACGAGCCGTCCTCGGCGACCTTGATCCGCAGCAGCTTGCCGCGCAGGTCGTTGGTGTTGCCCGCGCTGCGCTGGGCGTCGAACGCCGGGTTGCGGTCGGTCCGTTCGTCGATCGGGGTGTAGCCGTCGGAGGCGAACGGGTTGGTGTCGTCGCCGGTCGACAGGTACAGGTTGCCGTCGGCGTCGAAGTCGATGTCGCCGCCGACGTGGCAGCAGGTGCCGCGGGTGGCGGCGACGTCGAGGACCTTCTTCTCGCTCGCCTTGTCGAGCGTGCCGTCCTCGTTGAGGGTGAAGCGGGAGAGCCGGTTGATGCCGTCGAAGGGCGCGAAGTCGGCGGGCGTCCCGTTCTCGGGGGCGTCGCCGGCGGGGGTGTCGAGCTTGGGTGCGTAGTAGAGGTAGATCGCCCGGTTCTCGGCGAATCCGGGGTCCACCCCGACGCCCTGGAGGCCTTCCTCGTCGTGGCTGTAGACGTCGAGGGTGCCGGAGACCATGGTGTCGCCGCCGGCGTCGGTGATGCGCAGGGTGCCGTCGCGCGAGGTGTGCAGGACGCGGCGGTCCGGGAGCACGGCGAGCGACATGGGCTCGCCGACCTCGTCGGCGCCCTTGGCGAGGGTCACCTGCTGGAAGCTCTCCTCCGCGGCCGAGGGGGCCGAGGGGCCGGGCTCCGCGGCGGAGACGGGTACGGCGCTCAGGCTCGATCCGGCGAGCAGGGCGCCCGTCAGAAGGGCGAGGAGGTTTCTGGCTCGGGGGCGTTTGGCGGCTCGGGGGCGTTTTCTGTGCACGAAAGTCCTCCACAGTGGGCTGTTCGTACCTGCGGGGTGCCGGGAGGGCGCGCGGTCCCTCGCGCTCTCGCCTCCCCAGGGGGGTGCTCGTCCCGCACCCGGGTCCCCGTGGAGGTGGCCGTGTCACCGACGTGCGCCGTCACATCGGTGACCACCGTTGTGCTGTGTCGTGTTCGCCTTGCGTTGTTCTGTACAACTCAATCGTCATGGACGGTAGCCGTGTTCGTCCCGTACGGAAAGACCTTGCGCACGAGTGAAGTTGAACTTTTTCCAGTTTATGGACAAAGCGGCCCCCGGACAGGCGGGACCGCCCGGCGGCGCGAAACGCCGCCGGGCTCCGTATGTGGGGCCCCAGGTGCCCCGTACCGCCGGACCCCACGGGTCCGGAAGGCCCTGCTCCGACTGCTCCGCCTACTCCCCGCCCCCGAACGCGGCGTCGAACGACGCGCTCGGCGGGTCGAAGTCGAAGCGCTTGAGACCGGCGAGGGCCTCGGGCGCCCCGGCCAGCCGGTCCATGCCCGCGTCCTCCCACTCGACGGAGACAGGACCCTCGTAGCCGATCGACCGCAGCATCCGGAAGACGTCCTCCCAGGGCACGTCGCCGTGTCCCGCCGAGACGAAGTCCCAGCCGCGCCGCGGGTCGCCCCAGGGCAGATGGGAGCCGAGGCGCCCGTTGCGGCCGTCGAGACGCTTGCGCGCCTCCTTGCAGTCGACGTGGTAGATCCGGTCGCGGAAGTCGTAGAGGAAGTTGACCGGGTCGAGGTCCTGCCAGACGAAGTGGCTCGGGTCGAAGTTCAGCCCGAACGCGGGACGGTGGTCCACCGCCTTCAGCGCCTCGTGCGTGGTCCAGTAGTCGTACGCGATCTCGCTCGGGTGGACCTCGTGCGCGAAGCGGACCCCCTCGGCGTCGAAGACGTCCAGGATCGGGTTCCACCGCTCCGCGAAGTCCTCGTACCCCCGCTCGATCATGCCGGGCGGCACGGGCGGGAACATCGCGACGAGGTGCCAGATCGAGGAGCCGGTGAAGCCGACGACGGTGTCCACGCCGAAGGCGGCCGCCGCCCGGGCGGTGTCCTGGATCTCGGCGGCGGCGCGCCGCCTGACGCCCTCGGGCTCGCCGTCGCCCCAGATCCGGGACGGCAGGATGCCCTGGTGGCGCTCGTCGATCGGGTTGTCGCAGACGGCCTGGCCGACGAGGTGGTTGGAGATCGCCCAGCACTTCAGCCCGTACTTGTCGAGGAGCTGGTGGCGGCCGGCCAGATAACCGGGGTCGGCGAGGGCCTTGTCCACCTCGAAGTGATCGCCCCAGCAGGCGAGTTCGAGCCCGTCGTAACCGAAGTCACGGGCGAGCCGGCACACCTCCTCCAGGGGCAGATCGGCCCACTGGCCGGTGAAGAGCGTGAACGGACGTGGCATTCGGACCTCCTTCTAGGAATTACCGGAGTCTCTAGGAAAGCTTTTCCGCCGCTGCCGCCGCGGGCTCCTCGGCCGGCGACGCGTCGTGCCCCTGCGGTACGGGCGTGTACACCGCGTTCTTCGCCGCGCTGTCCTCCACCGCGGCGAGCACCCGCTGCACCTGGAGCCCGTCCTCGAAGGAGGGCACCGGATCGCGCCCGGCGGCCACCGCCTCGACCAGGTCGCGCACCTCGTGCACGAACGTGTGCTCGTACCCCAGTCCGTGGCCCGGCGGCCACCACCCCTCCAGATAGGGATGCTCCGGCTCCGTGACCAGGATCCGGCGGAAGCCGGACGAGGGCGCGGGCTCGGTGTGGTCGTGGAACGACAGCTCGTTCAGCCGCTCCAGATCGAAGGCGAGCGAGCCGAGTTCGCCGTTGATCTCCAGGTGGAGCGCGTTCTTGCGCCCCGAGGCCATCCGGCTCGCCTCGAAGGAGGCCAGCGCGCCCGAGGCCAGCCGCCCGGTGAACACCGCGGCGTCGTCCACGGTCACGGCGCCGGTCCCGGCACCTCCCGCCCCGGACAGGCCGGCGGTGGCGCCGCTGAGCACGGGCCGCTCCTTGACGAAGGTCTCGGTGAGCGCCGAGACCCCCACCAGGGGCTCCCCCGTCAGGAACTGCGCCAGATCGACGATGTGCGCGCCCAGGTCGCCCAGCGCCCCCGACCCGGCGTGCTCGCGCTTGAGCCGCCAGGTCAGCGGGGCCGCCGGATCGGCCAGCCAGTCCTGGAGGTACGTGATCCGCACATGGCGAAGGGTGCCGAGCCGGCCCTCCTCGATGAGCTGCCGGGCGTACGAGACGGCCGGCACCCGGCGGTAGTTGAAGCCGACCATGGCGAGCTGGCCGCGGGAACGCGCGGCCCGCGCCGCCCTGACCATCGCCTCGGCCTCGGCCACCGAGTTGGCGAGGGGCTTCTCGCACAGGACGTGCTTGCCCGCCTCCAGCGCGGCGATCGCGATCTCCGCGTGGCTGTCCCCGGGCGTGCAGATGTCGACCACCTGCACATCGTCGCGCGCGATCAGCTCCCGCCACTCCGTTTCGGCGGCGGCCCAGCCGTGTCTCTCGGCGGCGGCCCGGACACCGTCCCGGTCCCGGCCGCAGATCGCGGCGAGCACGGGCCGCATCGGGAGGTCGAAGACGTGTCCCGCGGTGCGCCACCCCTGCGAGTGGGCGGCTCCCATGAACGCGTATCCGACCATGCCGACGCCGAGTGTCGGCGGTGCACCGGCTGCTTGCTCCGCCGCTTCACTGGAGGTCATACGGAGTACTCCTCGTCTCTCGCTCGGTGGGGGGTGGCCTGGGGTCTGTCGTCCGGATCCGGCCGGGCTCGCGTGCCCTCAGTGACATCAGCCGCTGACGCGGCGGGCGCTCCCTGATCCGGCCCGATCCGGACGACAGCCCCTGACCCGCCCGTGCCCCATCCGGCACGGGCGGGTCCGCTCCAGGCCCTGGACTAGTTGAAGCCGGTGGGCAGGTACTGGTCGACGTTGTCCTTGTCGACCACGGCCGAGTAGAGGGTGACCGAGGCGGGGATCTCCAGCTCCGCCATCCCGCTGATGCCCTTGGCGTTGCCCAGGGCGCGGGCCAGGTCGATGGCGGAGGCGGCCATCGTCGGCGGGTAGAGAACGGTGGCCTTGAGCACACTGTTGTCGGCCTTGATCGCGTCCATCGCCGCCTTGGCCCCGGCGCCGCCGACCATCAGGAAGTCCTTGCGGCCCGCCTGCTGGATGGCGCGCAGCGCGCCCACGCCCTGGTCGTCGTCGTGGTTCCACAGCGCGTCGAAGGAGGACTGCGCCTGGAGCAGCTGCGCCATCTTCGCCTGGCCGGACTCGACGGTGAACTCGGCCGCCTGACGGGCGACCTTCTTGATGTTCGGGTAGTTCTTCAGCGCGTCGTCGAACCCCTGGGTGCGCTGCTGGGTCAGCTCCAGGCTGTCGACCCCGGCCAGCTCGATGACCTTGGCGTTCGGCTTGTCCTTGAGCCGCTGGCCGATGTAGTTGCCGGCGCTGACGCCCATGCCGTAGTTGTCGCCGCCGATGTAGGCGCGGTACGCCTGCGGGTTGGAGAAGATCCGGTCGAGGTTGATGACCGGGATCCCGGCGCGCATGGCCTTCAGGCCGACCTGGGTGAGCGCCTTGCCGTCGGCCGGCAGGATCACCAGGACGTCGACCTTCTTGTTGATGAGCGTCTCGACCTGGCCGATCTGCGCGGCGATGTCGTTGGAGCCCTCGGTGATGTCGAGCGTGATCTCCGAGTACTTCTTGGCGCGCGCCTTGGCCTGCTCGTTGATCGCGTTGAGCCAGCCGTGGTCGGCCTGGGGCCCCGCGAAACCGATGGTCAGGGGCTTGCCCGGCTTGTCGTCGGCGGCGGGCGCGGTGTCGGCCGCCGTCTCCTTGCTCGCGGCGGGCTCGTTGCTGGTACAGGCGGTGAGGAGGGCACCGGCGGAGATCGCGGCGGTACCGAACAGCAGTCCTCTGCGGCTGGTTTCTGGCATGGCGGTTCAACCCTTCGGATAGGGCAGTACGACAACAGGGAGCGGGTGCGAGGCGGGAGGTCAGGCCTCGCCGTTGCGCGCGGTGCGGCGCTGGACCAGTACGGCGGCGACGATGATGGCGCCCTTGGCGATCTGCTGGACGTCGCTCTGGAGGTTGTTCAGAGCGAAGATGTTGGTGATCGTGGTGAAGACGAGGACCCCGAGGACGGAGCCGACGATGGTGCCACGGCCCCCGCTGAGCAGCGTGCCGCCGATGATCGCCGCGGCGATGGCATCCAGCTCGTAGAGGTTTCCGTTGGTGTTCTGTCCCGAGCCCGCCAGGATGATCAGCAGGAAGGCCGCGATCCCGCAGCACAGCCCGGACAGGAGGTAGAGGTAGAGCCGCTGCCTGCGGACGTCGATCCCGGCGAGCCGGGCGGCCTCGGCGTTGCCGCCGACGGCGACGGTGCGCCGGCCGAAGGTCGTACGGTTCAGGATCAGCCAGCCGATGACGGTGACCAGGGCGAAGACCAGGACGAGCGGCGGGATCCCCAGGAGGTACGAGTCGGGGACGCCGAGGTCGAGGACCGAGTTCACGGTGACGATCTGGGTCTTGCCGTCGGTGATCTGGAGCGCGAGCCCCCGGGCGGAGGCGAGCATCGCGAGGGTCGCGATGAACGGCACCATCCCGCCGTACGCGATCAGCACGCCGTTCACCAGGCCGCAGCCGAGTCCGACGAGCACCGCGGTGAAGAGGATCCCGGCGAATCCGTACTCCTGGGTGGCCAGGGTCGTGGCCCACACCGAGGCGAGGGCGACGATCGCGCCGACCGACAGGTCGATGCCGCCGCTGGTGATCACGAAGGTCATGCCGACCGTGACCACACCGATAACCGACGCCTGGGTCAGCACCAGCTGGAGGTTGCTGGTGTCGAGGAACTGGTCCGGCTTGGTGATGCCGCCGACCACGATCAGCGCGGCGAGCACCCCGAGCAGGGAGAGGTTACGGACATCGAGACGCATCCCGAGGTCGCGCCAACCGCCGCCGCCCTGGGGCGACGTGGCGGCCTGCGCGGCCTTGGTGGTGTGCCCGGCGTCGGCCGGTGCGGCCGATGCGGCCGGCTTGGCGAGCGAAGTGGGAGGCCCGGACGCGGGGGCGTCTTCGGGCCCGCCCCGCCGTTCCTCGGAGGCGGGCTGTGTCATGGCGTCGGACTCCCTTCCATCACAAGATCGAGTACACGGTGCTCGTCCAGCTCCTGGGCCGGCGCCCGGTGGACGACCTGGCCCTCCCGGAGCACGAGCACCCGGTCCGCGAGGCCCAGGACCTCGGGGACCTCGCTGGAGACGAGCAGTACGGCCAGGCCTTCGTCGGCCAGCCGGCGGATCACGGCGTAGAGCTCGGCGCGGGCGCCCACGTCCACACCGCGGGTGGGTTCGTCGAGCAGCAGCACCCGGCAGCCGCGCAGCAGCCAGCGCGCGAGCACCGCCTTCTGCTGGTTGCCGCCGGAGAGGGTACGGATACGGGCGTCCGGATTGTCGGGACGCAGGGAGAGTTCCCTGGTGGCGGCCTGCGCGGCGGTGCGCTCGGCGGTGTGGTCGAGCCAGCCGCCCCGGGAGAAGCGGCCCAGCGACGACACCGACACGTTGCGGGTGACGGATTCGAGCAGCAGCAGGCCCTGGGCCTTGCGCTCCTCGGGTGCCAGACCGAGCCCCGCGCGGACGGCGGCGCGCACACTGCCGGGCCGCAGCGGCACCCCGTCGACCAGGACCCGGCCGGCGCTCGGCCGGCGGGCCCCGTAGATCGTCTCCAGGATCTCGGAGCGCCCGGAGCCGACGAGTCCGGCAAGCCCGACGATCTCGCCGGGCCGCAGTTCGAGGTCGACCGGGGCGAACTCCCCTTCCCTGGCGAGCCCTTCGACGCGCAGTACGGGTTCGGGGCGCGCGGCGCCGGTCTCCGTACCGGAGTCCCCGGGCCGCTCGGGGAAGACGTACTCGACGTTCCGCCCGGTCATCAGCGCGACGACCTCGCGGGTCGGGGTCTCCTTGGCCGGCAGCGCGACGGCGACGGTGCGCCCGTCCTTGATGACGGTGACCCGGTCGCCGATGCGCCGGATCTCCTCCAGCCGGTGGGAGATGTAGATGACGGCGACACCGTCGGCGGTGAGGGTGTCGACGATGCGGAAGAGGTTGTCGACCTCGTCGGGGTCGAGGGCCGCGGACGGCTCGTCCATCACGATGAGCCGTACGTCGTGGGAGAGGGCGCGGGCCATCGAGACGATCTGCTGCTGGGCGGCGGAGAGCGAGCCGACGGCGCGGGTGGCCTGGATCTCGGGGTGGCCGAGCCGGGCCAGCAGCGCGGTCGCCCTGGTCCGCGCCTCACGGCCCCTGACCACGAACCCGGCGGTGGTCGGCTCGTGCCCGAGGAAGATGTTCTCGGCGACCGACAGCCCTTCCACCAGGTCGAGTTCCTGGTAGATGGTGGCGATACCGAGGCGCATCGCGGCGATGGGCGACTTGAGGGTGACCGTCTCGCCCTGCCAGGTGATCACACCGCCGTCGGGCTGGTGGGCCCCGGCGAGCGTCTTGATGAGGGTGGACTTGCCGGCGCCGTTCTGGCCGAGCAGACAGTGCACCTCACCGGCCTCGACCTCCAGGTCCACACCGTCGAGGGCGCGGACACCTGGGAACGTCTTGGTGATGCCGGACATGGTGAGCAGCGGGGTCGGTGGTGGAGGTGGTGCCATGGCGAATCCCCTCGGCGGATAGCGGCCTGCCTGCGGGACACGGCGGCCCACGGGCAGGGTGCGGGGTACGGATACGGCGCGGCTCGTGCGAGTGTTGCGGCTCGTGCGAGGTGCGGTGTGCGGTGTGCGGTGTGCGGTGTGTTCACCGCTCCTGCGAGGCGCGAGGTGCGGTGCGCGGTGTGCGGTGTGTCGTACGTGGTGCGGCTCGTACCGGTGGGTACGGATCACGCGGTGGCGCGGTCTGTGCGGGTGATACGGGTGGTGCGGCTCGCACGGTGGCACGGTGGTGCGGGTGGCGCGGTACTTCCGGTGGGACCCAGGTCCCGGTAGGTACGGATGGTGCGGATGATGCGGTGGTGATGCGGGTGGTACGGGTGGTGCGGGGTGGATCAGTGGTGCTGCACCGGCGTCAGGCCGGTGAGAACAGGTGGTCGCTGATGAGCCGGGCCGCGCCGGTGACCCCGGCGGTCGGGCCCAACTCGCCCAGGACGATGGGGAGATTGCCAGTGGCCAGCGGCAGGGACTGCCGGTAGACCTGGGTCCGTACGCTGGCCAGCAGGGTGTGGCCGAGGCCGGTCACCCCGCCGCCGATCACCACGAGCCCGGGGTTGAAGAAGCTGACGAGGCCGGCGATGACCTGGCCGACGTGGTTGCCGCCGGTCCGGATGAGTTCGAGCGCGGCCGGGTCTCCGGCCGCCGCGGCGGCGGCGACGTCCACGGCGGTGAGCGGTCCCCCCGACTCGGCCAGCCGGGTGGCCAGTTCGGGTGAGCGGCCGGTGCGGGCCGCGTCCTCCGCGTCCCGGGCGAGCGCGGCGCCGCTGAAGTACGCCTCCAGGCAGCCCTTGTTGCCGCAGGCGCAGGGGCGCCCGTCCTTCTCGACCTGGATGTGGCCGATGTCGCCGGCGCTGCCGGTGGTGCCCCGGTAGACATCGCCGGCGACGACGATGCCGCAGCCGATGCCCGTACCGATCTTGACGCAGAGGAAGTCGCCGACGGAGCGCGCGACGCCCGCGTGCTGCTCGCCCATCGCCATCAGGTTCACGTCGTTGTCGACCATGACCGGGCAGCCCAGCTCCTGGCTGAGCGCCTCCCGCACGGGGAAGCCGTCCCAGCCGGGCATGATCGGCGGCGCGACCGGCACGCCCTCGGGGAAGCGCACCGGGCCCGGCACCCCTATCCCCGCGCCGTCGAACTCCTCGGCCAGCCCGGTGACCTTGAGCTTGGCGGCCATGACCAGGACCTGCTCGAAGACGGCGACGGGGCCCTCGCGGACGTCCATCGGGTGGTTGAGATGGCCCAGGACCTCCAGCTCGGCGTTGGTGACGGCCACGTCGATGGAGGTGGCGCCGATGTCGACACCGAGGAAGCGCATGCCGGGCGCCAGCCGGATGTTGTGGGAACGCCGGCCGCCGCGCGAGGCGGCGAGTCCGTCGGCCACCACGAGGCCGGTCTCCAGCAGCCGGTCGACCTCGACCGCGAGCTTGGAGCGGGAGAGGTCGACCTGGTCCCCGAGCTGGGCACGGGAGTTGGGTCCACCGTCACGGAGCAGCCGGAGCAGCCGCGCCTGGTGAGCGTTTGCGGGTCGTGCCGTCATGCGTCTCACGCGCCCCTCCCCGCCTTCTCGGCCGTATACGTCGGTGTATGTGGGTGTACGTCGGTGTGGGCGACCGGGCCCTTCGGTGAGCCCGTGCGTCGCGCTTTCGAGGGAACGTAGCAGCGCTTGCCCACGGTGGGAAGAAGTTGCGCAGGAATCGGTATCAACTTTCTCCACACCGAGGACAAAGCAGGGGACGGACCACCAGGCGGATCCGGAGAACGCGAACGGCCGTCACGCGGATTCCGCGTGACGGCCGGGGAAGGCGGTGCCGGGGTCGGCCGGGGCGCGCCCCAGGGACCTGCCGGAGGTCAGGAAGCGCGTTCGCGCTGGTGGTACGTGGTGCGCGTGTGCTCCGTGTGTGCCTTCATGATCTCGGTGGCGCGTCCTTCGTCCCGCGCCGAGATCGCCGCGATCAGCTCACGGTGCTCGATCCAGGACTGCGTGCCGCGCTGCCGGGCGACCGGTGTGTAGTACCAGCGGACCCGGCGGTCCACCTGCGCGGCCAGCTCGGCCAGGACGAGGTTGCCCGCCAGCTCCATCACCTTGGCGTGGAAGGCGGCGTTGGTGGCGACCGCCAGGTCCACGTCGTCGTCGGCCACCGCGCGCTCCCCCTGGGCGCACAGCTCCTCCAGCGCGGCGATCCCCGCCGTGCCGGAGTTGGCGGCGGCGAGCCGGGCGGCGTCCGCCTCCAGCAGCGTACGGACCGAGAGGAGCTGGTCGGCCTCCTCCTCGGTCGGTTCGTGGACGAACGCGCCCTGCGCCGGGCGCAGATCGACCCAGCCCTCGGTGTTGAGGCGCTGGAGCGCCTCGCGCACCGGCTGCCTCGACACCCCGAGATGTCCCGCGAGTTCGCTCTCGACGAGATGCTGGCCCGGCTGGAGCGCCCGGGTCGTGATCAGTTCGAGCAGGGCCTCGTAGACGCGCTCCCGCAGTGGTCCCGGTCTTTCGAGCCTGGGCACGGATCCTTGCGCCAACTTCGCGGACAGCATCGCGGTCCCCCTCCTGGCCGGCAGTGTCGATGACGGTGGGCGACAGCCGTTGGTGGACCACACGTGCCCGCACCGTGCACGTGAGGGCATCGCCACATTGGCTATCGTCTACAGTCTACCGAGATCCGCCGGGTTCATGGGCAGCGGATGACCTGACCCGCGTAGGAGAGGTTGCCGCCGAAGCCGAAGAGCAGCGCGGGAGCCCCGGAGGCGACCTCGCCGCGCGCCACGAGCTTGGAGAGCGCCATCGGGATCGAGGCGGCGGACGTGTTGCCCGATTCCACGACATCCCGGGCGATGACCGCGTTGACCGCGCCGATCTTCTGGGCGACCGGCTCGATGATCCGCAGGTTCGCCTGGTGCAGCACGACGGCGGCCAGGTCCTCGGGCGCGACACCGGCCCGCTCGCAGACCTTGCGGGCGATCGGCGGGAGCTGGGTGGTCGCCCAGCGGTAGACGGACTGGCCCTCCTGCGCGAAGACGGGCGGGGTGCCCTCGATCCGTACGGCGTGCCCCATCTCGGGCACCGACCCCCAGAGCACCGGGCCGATCCCCGGTTCCTCGTCGTCGCCGGTCGCCACGACGACGGCCGCGCCCGCGCCGTCGCCGACCAGAACGCAGGTCGTACGGTCCGTCCAGTCGGCGATCGCGGCCATCTTGTCCGCGCCGATGACCAGCACCCGCGAGGCGGAGCCCGCCCGTACGGCGTGGTCGGCGGTGGCGAGGGCGTGGGTGAAGCCCGCGCACACCACGTTCAGGTCCATGACGGCCGGTGCCCCCATGGAGAGCCGGGCGGCGACCCGCGCGGCGGTGTTCGGCGACCGGTCGATCGCCGTGGAGGTGGCGACCAGCACCATGTCGATGTCGGCCGGGTCGAGACCGGCCGCGGCGAGCGCCTTGGCGCCCGCGTACGCGGCCAGCTCGTCCACCGGCTCCTCAGGACCCGCCACGTGCCGGGTCCTGATGCCGACCCGGCTCGTGATCCATTCGTCACTGGTGTCGACCATCGCCGCCAGGTCGTCGTTGGTGAGCACTTTGGCGGGCTGATAGTGCCCCAGCGCGGCGATACGAGTTCCGGTCATGCCCCGGACCCCCTCTTCGTCGACGTACAGGAATGCTCCAGTCTCGTCAGCGACTCACCGGTAGGGGTGCAGGGGAATCGACAGGATTCCACCACGCTGCTTGGAGACTCCGCCTCATCCGGTGAAAAGCTGGGCGGCCTTCAGGACCAGTTCGTACACACCGTACGCGAGGGGGATCCCCACCCAAAGCCAGGCGAAGACGATCAGACCGGTACGGCCGGATTCAGGAGTGCTGGCGCTGTTCGCCGGCGAGCTGGTCATCGGCTGCCTCCCTCGGTGCGGGAACGTGGTGACGGGGGTGGACGGGCCTGACGAGTTCGTTGGCGACGAAGCCGACGACGAGCAGACCGATCATGATCGTGAAGGAGAGCCCGTAGAGCCCGGCGCCGCTCTTGCCCGCCTCCTCCTGGCTGTCGGCGACCCAGTTGACGATGAGCGGGCCGAGGACCCCGGCGGTGGACCAGGCGGTGAGCAGGCGGCCGTGGATCGCGCCCACCTGGTACGTGCCGAACAGGTCCTTGAGATAGGCGGGGATGGTGGCGAAGCCGCCTCCGTAGAAGGAGAGGATCACCAGCGCGCAGACGATGAAGAGCGGCTTGGAGGAGTCGCCGAACTGCGCGATGAGCAGGTACATGACGGCGCCGACGCCGAGGTAGACACGGTAGATGTTCTTCCGGCCGATCAGGTCCGAGGTGGAGGACCAGCCGATCCGGCCCGCCATGTTGGCCGCGGAGAGCAGCGCGACGAACCCGGCGGCGGCCGAGACAGAGACGGGCGTCGACGTCTCCGCGAAGAAGTCGGTGATCATCGGGGCGGCCTTCTCCAGGATCCCGATTCCCGCGGTCACGTTCATGCACAGGACGAGCCACAGGCACCAGAACTGCGGGGTGCGCACGGCGGATTTCGCGGAGACCTGCGCGGTGGAGATCAGGGAGCCGGCGGCCGCCTGAGGCGCCTTCCCGTCCGCGCCCTCCGGCGCCTTCTGCCGGTAGCCGGGCGGGGGTACGCGGACCAGCAGCACGCCGAGCGTCATGAACGCGGCGTACACCAGGCCGTGCGTGAGGAAGGCGTACGCGATGCCCTCCGAACCCGTGCCGTACGACTTCAGCATCTGCGCGGACCACGGCGAGGCGATGAGCGCGCCGCCGCCGAAGCCCATGATGGCGATGCCGGTGGCCATGCCGGGCCGGTCGGGGAACCACTTGATCAGGGTGGAGACCGGGGAGATGTAGCCGATACCGAGGCCGATCCCCCCGACGAACCCGTAGCCGAGGACGATCAGCCAGAACTGTTCGGTGGCGGCGCCGAGCGCGGCGATCAGGAAGCCGGACGAGAAGCAGCACAGGGCGACGGTCATCGCCCAGCGCGGCCCGTTGCGTTCGACGAGGGTGCCACCGAAGGCGGCCGAGAGACCGAGCATCACGATGCCCAGTTGGAACGGGAGGGCGCTCTGGGTGCCGGAGAGACCGAGCGCGGATTCGAGCGGGGGCTTGAACACGCTCCAGGCATAGGCCTGGCCGATCGAGAGGTGCACCGACAGCGCGGCGGGGGGCACCAGCCAGCGGCTCCAGCCGGCGGGCGCGAGTGGTGGGGTCATGTCCGGACTCTAGGAACCCGGATGCCCTGTTGGGAAGATCTTCCAGCGGGGGACTTTGCCGACCGCATACCGCACAGGAGCCTTGTCGGCCAGAACTCCATACTGTAGACAATATATCGCCGACCGTGCAGTCGGCAGGCACACGCCTTCCCTCGGTCCCCTCAACCGAACGGAGAGCCTCACCGTGAAAGTCGCAGTCGTCGGCGCCGGAGCGATCGGCGCCTATGTCGGAGCCGCCCTGCACCGGGCCGGCGCCGATGTCCATCTCATCGCCCGTGGACCGCATCTGGCGGCCATGAGGCAGTACGGAGTCCAAGTGCGCAGCCCGCGCGGGGATTTCACCGCACGGGTGCACGCCACCGACCGGCCGGACGGCATAGGTCCGGTCGACTACGTGTTCCTGGGTCTGAAGGCGAACTCCTACGCGGCGTGCGGGCCGCTGGTGGCGCCGCTGCTCCAGGAGCGCACGGCGGTCGTCGCCGCCCAGAACGGCATCCCCTGGTGGTACTTCCACGGCCACGGGGGTCCGTACGACGGCCGGCGGGTCGAGAGCGTCGACCCCGCCGGCTCGGTCAGCGCGGTCCTGCCGCCCGGGCGTGCGATCGGGTGCGTGGTGTACGCGGCGACGGAGCTGGCGGGACCCGGCGTGGTCCGGCATCTCGAAGGGACCCGGTTCTCGATCGGCGAGCCGGACCGCTCGGTCTCGGCGCGCTGTCTGGAATTCGGCGAGGCCATGCGGACGGGCGGTCTCAAGTGCCCGGTCGAGCCCGAGCTGCGCGAGGACATCTGGATCAAGCTGCTCGGCAACATCTCCTTCAACCCGATCAGCGCGCTGACCCGCGCCACCATGCGGGAGATGTGTCTGCACCGCTCCACCCGCGAGGTCATCGAGCTGATGATGGTGGAGTCCCTGCGGGTCGCGGCGGCGCTGGGCTGTCACCCCGCCATCTCCGTCGAGCGACGCCTCGCGGGCGCGGAGCGGGTCGGCGACCACCGGACCTCCACGCTCCAGGACCTGGAGAAGGGCAAACCGCTGGAGCTGGACGTCCTGCTCGCCGCCGTCGTGGAGCTCGCGGAGATCACCGGGACGGACGTCCCGACGCTCCGCACGGTGGGCGCGATCTCCGATCTGCTGGCCCGCGGCGCCGCCGCCTGATCCGGCGGGTGCGCGGCCGAATCCCTTCCACAGGGCTTCCGTTGCGCACCCGCCTACAGAATACTGTATGCAATGACCTTGCGTACGACCGCCGGCCCTCACTCCGAGGAGAGCGCAGCGTGAAGAAGCGAGACCGAACGCCGAAGACATACGCCCGCATCACGCACCCGATGGTGCGGGACACCAAGGACGGCCCCCTGCGCCGGGCGACCTGGGACGAGGCGCTGGACCGGGCGGCCGAGGGACTCGGCGCCGCGCGCGGCGCGTTCGGGATGTTCTCCTGCGCCCGCGCCACCAACGAGATGAACTACGTCGCGCAGAAGTTCGCACGGGTGGTGATGGGCACCAACAACGTGGACTCCTGCAACCGCACCTGCCACGCGCCGAGCGTCGCCGGGCTCTCCGCCGTCTTCGGCTCCGGCGGCGGCACCTCCTCGTACGGCGAGGTCGACCACACCGACCTGATCGTGATGTGGGGCTCCAACGCCCGCTTCGCGCACCCGATCTTCTTCCAGCACGTCCTGCGCGGCATCAGGAACGGCGCGCGGATGTACGCCGTCGACCCGCGCCGCACCTCCACCGCCGAGTGGGCCGAGAGCTGGCTCGGGCTGAACGTCGGCACGGACATCCCGATGGCCCACGCCGTCGGCCGCGAGATCATCCACGCGGGGCTGCCCAACGTGTCGTTCATCGAGCGCGCGACGTCCGGGTTCGAGGCGTACGCGGCCGAGGTCGAGCCCTGGACCCTCTCGGCGGCGGAACAGGTGACCGGGGTGCCCGCCGAGGCGATCAGGGACCTCGCCCACGCCTACGCCCGCGCCGAACGCGCGCAGCTCTGCTGGACCCTGGGCATCACGGAGCACCACAACGGCACCGACAACGTCCGCGCGCTGATCAACCTGGCGCTGCTCACCGGGCACGTCGGACGGTACGGCTCCGGAGTGCAGCCGCTGCGCGGCCAGAACAACGTGCAGGGCGGCGGCGACATGGGCGCCATCCCGAACCGGCTGCCGGGCTTCCAGGACATCCTGGAGCCGGACGTACGGCGGAAGTTCGAGACCGCGTGGGACACCGTCATCCAGCCGCGCTACGGGCTCAACCTGACCGACATGTTCGAGGCCATGGAGACCGGCGCCCTCAGGGCCGTCTACTGCATCGGCGAGAACCCCGCCCAGTCGGAGGCCGACAGCGAACAGGCCATGGAGCGGATGCGGCGGCTCGACTGCCTCGTGGTGCAGGACATCTTCCTCACGAAGACCGCCGAACTCGCCGACGTGGTGCTGCCCGCCACCGCCGCGTGGGCCGAGACCGACGGCACCACCACCAACAGCGAACGCCGGGTGCAGCGCGTCCGCAAGGCCGTGGAACCGCCCGGCGAGGCGCGCGAGGACATCGACATCATCTGCGACCTCGCGGGCCGCCTCGGCCACGCCTGGAAGTACGCGGACGCCGAGTCGGTCTGGAACGAACTGCGGTCGGTCTCCCCCGACCACTACGGCATGACCTACGAACGGCTGGCGGAGCACCAGGGCATCCAGTGGCCGTGCCCCGACACCGAGCGGCTCGAACCCACCTTCCTGCACGGCCGGTTGTGGGAGAACGACCCGGAACGGCGCGGCAGGCGGGCCCCCTTCGGCCTGGTCCGGCACGACCCGCCGGTCGACCTGACCGACGACCGCTACCCGATCAGGCTCACCACGGGACGCCGGCTCGACTCGTACAACACCGGTGTGCAGAGCGGGAGTTTCGCCTCCCCGCTGCGCCGGGGCGAGTACGTCGAGCTGTGCCCGGAGGACGCCGAGCGGTACGGGGTGAGCGCCGGTGAGGAGGTACGGATCAGCTCCCGGCGCGGCACCGTACAGGCACCGGTCTGGATCGACCCGGGGCTGCGCCCGGGGCTGGCCTTCATGACCATGCACTTCCCGGACGAGGTGGACACCAACCAGCTCACCATCGAGGCCAACTGCCCGATCGCGGGCACCGCCGAGTTCAAGGCGTCCGCGATCCGGATCGAGAAGCTGCCCCTCCCCTCCGTCCCGACAAGGAGCTGAACAGGTGGATCTGCGCTTCGGTGACAGCAAACCGACCGACGAGGAACGCGCGGCGGTCGACGCCCTCCTCGGCCCGCCCGGCTCCGCCTGGGAGGGCGCGGACGACCGTACGGACACGGATCTGCGCTGGGCCCGCGGCGGCCGGGAGGCGCGCGAGCGGCGCGATCTGCTGCTGCCGGGGCTGCACGCGGTCAACGACCGGGTCGGCTGGATCAGCGAGGGCGCCCTGGACTACCTCTGCCGGCGGCTGACCGTGCCCCCGGCCGAGGCGTACGGAGTCGCCACGTTCTACGCGATGTTCGCCGTCCGGCCACGCCCCGCGAAGGTGCTGCACGTCTGCACCGACCTGGCCTGCGCGAGCCGCGGCGCCACCGGCCTCCGCGCCGAGCTGGAACGACACCTCGGCCCGGCGGGCACCCCGGTGGGCGGCGGCGCGGCGGACGGCGGGGACACAGGCGCCGCGAGCACATCCGCCGGAGGGCTCGTCTGGCAGCCCAGCCCCTGTCTCGGCCTGTGCGAACGGGCCCCCGCCGCGCTGCTCGTCCAGGCGGGCGCCCCGGCCGGGACCGCCACCGCGCAGAACCCGCCGGCCCGCCCGTACGCCACCGCCGTCGTCGCGCCCGCCACCGCCGACGCCCTGGTGCGCGCCGCGGCCGAACCCCTCGCGGCCCCCGCCGAACCCGGCGCCGCGAGCGCCGTACCGCAGGCCGGGCAGCCCGGACTCACCCTGCTGCGCCGCGTCGGCGTCGTCGACCCGTACAGCCTCGACGACTACCGCGCCCACGGCGGCTACACCGCGCTGCGCCGGGCCTTCGGCCTCGGGCCCGCCGGTGTGATCCGCGAGGTGACCGACTCCGGTCTGGTCGGCCGGGGCGGCGCCGCGTTCCCCACCGGGCGCAAGTGGCAGGCCACCGCCGCCCAGCCCGCCCACCCGCACTACCTGGTCTGCAACGCCGACGAGTCCGAACCCGGCACCTTCAAGGACCGGGTGGTCATGGAGGGCGACCCGTACTCCCTCATCGAGGCGATGACCATCGCCGGATACGCGGTCGGCGCGCACCGCGGCTTCCTCTACCTGCGCGGCGAGTACCCGCGCGCCCTGCGCCTGCTCCAGCACGCCATCGACCGGGCGCGCGCCCGCGGACTGCTCGGCGACGACATCCTCGGCCAGGGCTACGCGTTCGACATCGAGATCCGCCGCGGCGCCGGGGCGTACATCTGCGGCGAGGAGACCGCCCTGTTCAACTCCATCGAGGGCTACCGCGGCGAACCGCGCTCCAAGCCGCCCTTCCCCGTGGAACAGGGCCTGTTCGGCAAGCCGACCGCCGAGAACAACGTCGAGACGCTGATCAACGTGCTGCCCATCCTCACCGGCGGCGCCCAGGCGTACGCGGCGACCGGCACCGCCGGATCCACCGGTCCCAAACTCTTCTGCGTCTCCGGGAACGTCGGCCGCCCCGGCATCTACGAACTCCCCTTCGGTGCCACCCTCGGCGAACTCCTCGACCTGGCCGAGGCGCCGGACACCGTACGCGCCATCCTGCTCGGCGGCGCCGCCGGCGGCTTCGTACGCCCCGACGAACGCGACATCCCGCTCACCTTCGAGGGCACCCGCGCCGCCGGCACCACACTCGGCTCCGGGGTCGTCCTCGTCCTCGACGACACCGTCGAACTCCCCCGCATGCTGCTGCGCATCGCCGAGTTCTTCCGCGACGAGTCGTGCGGACAGTGCGTGCCCTGCCGGGTCGGCACCGTCCGCCAGGAGGAGGCCCTGCACCGGATCGCCGAGCGCCCGGGCGCCGCGGCGGCCGGCGACATCGCGCTGCTGCGCGAGGTCGGCCGGGCCATGAAGGACGCCTCCATCTGCGGACTCGGGCAGACCGCCTGGAACGCCGTCGAATCCGCTATCGACCGACTGGGTGTCTACGACACCGCCCACGAGACCGCCCACGATCCCGCCCACGAGACGGAGAGCGCCCTGTGACCGCGATACCGCTCCAGCCGCCGCGCCGGCTGGTCGAGTTCACCCTCGACGGCCAGGAGACCCGAGTGCCCGAGGGCGCCACGATCCTGGACGCCTGCCGCGCCGCGGGCAAGGACATCCCGACCCTCTGCGAAGGCGACACCCTCACCCCGAAGAACGCGTGCCGCGTCTGCGTGGTCGAGGTCGAGGGCGCCCGGACGCTCGCCCCCGCCTGCTCCCGCCGCGCCGAACCGGGCATGACCGTCGTCACGGACAGCGAGCGCGCCCGGCACAGCAGAAAGATCGTCCTCGAACTCCTCGCCTCGGCGACGGACCTCTCGACCACGCCCAGGGCCGCCGAGTGGATCAAGGAGTACGAGGCGAAGCCGGCCCGCTTCGGCCCGGACGCGGCCCGGCTCGACGAGGAACCCAAGATCGACAACGATCTCTACGTCCGCGACTACGACAAGTGCATCCAGTGCTACAAGTGCGTCGACGCGTGCGGCGAACAATGGCAGAACACCTTCGCGATCTCCGTCGCCGGCCGCGGCTTCGACGCCCGGATCTCCACCGAGCACGACGCGCCGCTCACCGACTCCGCCTGCGTCTACTGCGGCAACTGCATCGAGGTCTGCCCCACCGGAGCCCTGAGCTTCAAATCCGAGTTCGACATGCGCGCCGCGGGTACCTGGAACGAGACGGCGCAGACCGAGACCACCACGATCTGCGCCTACTGCGGCGTCGGCTGCAACCTGACGCTCCACGTACAGGACAATGAGATCGTGAAGGTCACGTCACCGCACGACAACCCCGTGACACACGGCAACCTCTGCATCAAAGGCCGCTTCGGCTTCCAGCACGTACAGCAGCGCTGAACGGGCCGACATCTCGACGAGCAACGAGTAGGACTGATCACCATGGGACGGGTCACCGAGCGCCGCCGCACCATCCGGATCCGGGACGGGATCGTCACCACCCGGCCCGACACGCTGGTCGCCGAGGAACCGCTGGAGATCCGCCTCAACGGCAAACCCCTCGCCATCACCATGCGCACCCCCGGCGACGACTTCGCGCTCGCGGCCGGCTTCCTCGTCAGCGAAGGCGTACTCGCCGCCGCCTCCGACGTCCGGTCCATCGTCTACTGCGCGGGCGCGCAGGCCGACGGCACCAACACCTACAACGTCGTCGACGTCCAGCTCGCCCCCGGCGTCCCCGTCCCCGACATCACCCTCGAACGCAACGTCTACACCACCTCCTCGTGCGGACTGTGCGGCAAGGCCAGCCTCGACGCCGTCCGCACGACCGCCCGCTTCCCCATCCACGACACTCCCCCGGTCCGGGTCGAACCCGCCCTGCTCGCCGGCCTCCCCGACCGGCTGCGGGCGGCGCAGGCGGTCTTCGACCGGACCGGGGGGCTCCACGCCGCGGCCCTCTTCTCGGAGGACGGCGAACTGCTCGACATCCGTGAAGACGTCGGCCGCCACAACGCCGTCGACAAACTCGTCGGCCGCGCCCTGCGCCAGGATCTCCTGCCGCTCTCCCGGGCCATCCTCCTGGTCTCCGGACGCGCCTCCTTCGAACTGGCGCAGAAAGCCGTCATGGCGGGCATCCCCGTACTGGCGGCGGTCTCCGCACCGTCATCGCTCGCCGTGGACCTGGCCGCCGAAACCGGGCTCACCCTCGTCGGCTTCCTCCGCGGCCCCTCCATGAACGTGTACGCGGGAGACGAACGGATCGCACTGCACACCGGCGTATGACCGCACCGGGGTGCGACCCTCCCCCGCCGCACGGGAAGGGACCCGGCCGGCGGGGAGCGCCCCCTGCGTCGGCCGGGTTCCCCTCTTTTTTGAGGGCTCGGTTCGCCTCCGGGGCGCTTCAAGTCGCCGTCGACGGTTGACCGTGCTCGGCTCACTCGCCGGCGTGGCGGGGAGGCGGGCCGATGAACCGGCACGGTGACACCGCGGCCCGGGCTGTCAGCGCGTTCCCGCCGGGACGGCCTCGTCCGGGGCCGTGGACCCGCCGGGGAGCGGCTCCCCGGACCGTGACTCCGGATCGCCCGCGCGGCGCTTGGCCAGGACCGCGCAGACCATGAGCTGCATCTGGTGGAAGAGCATCAGCGGCAGCACCGCCAGGCTCGCCTGCGCCCCGAAGAGTACGGTCGCCATCGGCAGCCCCGCCGCCAGGCTCTTCTTCGAGCCGGCGAACTGTATGGCGACGCGGTCCTCCCGTACGAAGCCGAGCCGCTTCGCGCCGTACCAGCTCGCCGCCAGCATCGCCGCGAGCAGCACCGCCTCCACGGCCAGCAGCGCCCCGAGCCGCGCCGGGGTCACCTGGTGCCAGATGCCCGTCACCATGCCCTCGCTGAACGCGGTGTAGACGACCAGCAGCACCGAGCCCCGGTCCACCAGGCCCAGCACCTTCTTGTGCCGGGCGAGGAAGCCGGCCACCCAGCGGCGCAGCAACTGGCCCGCCAGGAACGGCAGCAGGAGCTGGGCGACGATCTTGAACAGGGAGCCGGCGGAGAAGCCGGCCGTGCCGCCGCCGATCAGCAGCGCGGCCAGGAGCGGGGTGATGACGATGCCGACGAGGCTGGAGAAGGAGCCCGCGCAGATCGCGGCGGGCACGTTGCCCCGGGCGATGGACGTGAAGGCGATGGACGACTGGACCGTCGACGGCACCAGGCAGAGGAAGAGCAGCCCGCTGTAGAGCTGCGGGGTGAGGACGAACGGCACCAGGCCCCGGGCCGCCAGTCCCAGCAGCGGGAAGAGGACGAACGTACAGGCGAGGACGGTCACGTGGAGCCGCCAGTGCCGTAGCCCGTCGGTCACCTCGCGGGTGGAGAGCCGCGCGCCGTAGAGGAAGAACAGCAGGCCCACCGCGCCGGTCGAGGCGCCGCCCGCGAACCGCGCGGCGGTGCCGGAGACCGGGAGGAGCGCGGCGAGGCCGACGGTCGCGAGAAGGGCCAGGACGTACGGGTCGACCGGCAGCCGGGACAGGATGCTCGGGACGGTGCGGCGGTTCATGTGCTCCACTACGGGCGGTCTCGCGGGGTCGGTACAGATCGTGCCTCCCCATCCTGCGCCCCCTTGCCTTGATCGGGAATCCCGCATACCACTCTGACTGTCATCATGTTTCGCGATGAGCCCGTACGCTGGACTCATGTACGACCCCGGACAGCTCCGCACCTTCCTGGCCGTCGCGCAGACGCTCAGCTTCACGCAGGCGGCCCGCCGGCTGGGGGTGCGCCAGTCCACCGTGAGCCAGCACGTCCGCCGCCTGGAGGAGGCGACGGGGCGGCCGCTGTTCACCCGCGACACGCACAGCGTGGAGCTGACGGAGGACGGCGAGGCCATGCTCGGCTTCGCCGGGACGATCCTCGCGGCGCACGACCGGGCGGCGGCGTTCTTCACCGGTACCCGGCTGCGCGGGCGGCTGCGGTTCGGCGCGTCGGAGGACTTCGTGCTGACCCGGCTGCCGGAGATCCTGGAGGCCTTCCGGCGTGACCACCCCGAGGTCGATCTGGAACTGACCGTCGGGCTGTCGGGCACCCTGCACGAGCAACTCGCGGCCGGCGGGCTCGATCTGGTGCTGGCCAAGCGGCGTCCCGGCGACACGCACGGCCGGCCGGTCTGGCGGTCCACCCTGGTGTGGATCGGGGCGCCGCGGTTCCGGCTCGACCCGGACCGTCCGGTGCCGCTGATCGTCTTCCCGCCGCCCGGCATCACCCGCGCCCGGGCGCTGGAGGTGCTGGAGGCGCACGGCAGGCACTGGCGCGTCGCGTGTACGAGCGCCAGCCTGAGCGGGCTGACAGCGGCGGCCCGCGCGGGGCTCGGCGTGATGGCCCACACCCGCGGGCTGGTCCCGCCGGGCCTGGTGCCGGTCCCGGCCAGGGCGGGCCTGCCCGAGCTGGGCGAGGTGGAGTTCGTCCTGCTGGACGGCGGCCGCTCCGGCCGGCCGGGGCCGGGCGGCGGGGCGACCCGGGCGGCGGCGGACGCGCTGGCCGCGGCGATCCTGGCGGGCGGCGACCGGCTGCACCGGCCGCCCGCCGGGGACTGACGCGCCTACGTTCGGGTGCGTACCAGGAGTCCCGCACCGGTAGAGCGCCGGTGAGCACGGCGTACGGATTCGGTGGAGATTTCCGCGTTGTCTCCTTACTCCGGGGTCAGAACAAGGCCCCAGCCCACCGGGATATTCCGGCTTCCACCGCTCTGACCTGCGGTGACGCCGTGCGGTACCGGTTGTTCCCGCCGACACCACCCGGTCCTGCAAGGTGGGGTACCGTCACCGCGCTGTGCGGAGCGCCACAAGGAGCCAGGTCATTGCGCGAGTTCACCGTTCCCCCTCTGCCGGCCGCCCCCCACGTCGGTGGGCTCGCGGACGCCGTGTACGACCATGCCCTGGACGATCCCGGCCGGGTCGCCCTCGGCCGCAAGGACGCGGCGGGCCGCTGGCACGACGTGACCTCGGCGGCCTTCCGTGACGAGGTGCTCGCACTGGCGAAGGGGCTGCTGGCACAGGGGGTGCGGTTCGGGGACCGGGTCGCGATCATGTCCCGTACCCGCTACGAGTGGACGCTCTTCGACTTCGCGCTCTGGTCGGTCGGCGCCCAGCCCGTCCCCGTCTACCCGACCTCCTCCGCCGAGCAGATCTACTGGATGATGCACGACGCGGAGGTCTCGGCCTGTGTGGTCGAGGACGAGGACCACGCGATGACCGTCGGTTCGGTCATCGGCCGGCTGCCGCGGCTGAGACGGCTCTGGCAGCTCGACGCGGGCGCGCTGGACGAGCTGTACGCGGCGGGCGCGGGGATCGAGGACGAGGTGGTGCACCGGCACCGTACCGCCGTCACCCCCGACTCCGTGGCCACGGTGATCTACACCTCGGGCACCACGGGCCGCCCCAAGGGGTGCCTGATCACCCACGCCAACTTCATGTTCGAGGCGGACACCGTGCTGGCGCGGTGGGAGCCGGTCTTCCACACCAGGTCGGGCGACGAGGCGTCGACGCTGCTCTTCCTGCCGCTCTCGCACGTCTTCGGCCGCATGATCGAGATCGCGGCGATCCGCGGCCGGGTCAAGCTCGGCCACCAGCCGGCGCTCCAGGCGAGTGCGCTGCTGCCCGATCTGGCCGCGTTCCGGCCGTCGTTCATCCTGGCCGTGCCGTACATCTTCGAGAGGGTCTACCACGCGGCGCGCCGCAAGGCGGAGACGGAGGACAGGGCCGGCGCCTTCGACAAGGCGGTGGAAGTGGCGGTGCGGTACGCGGAGGCGGTGGAGCAGCGGGCCTTCGACCTCGGCCCCGGTCCCTCGGCCGGGCTGCGGATGCAGCACCGGTTCTTCGAACGGGCGGTGTACGGGCGGATCCGCGAGGCGATGGGCGGGCGCGTCCGGCACGCCATGTCGGGCGGATCCGCGATGGACCGGCGGCTCGGGCTGTTCTTCGCGGGCGCGGGCGTCCGGATCTACGAGGGGTACGGGCTCACCGAGTCCTGCGCGGCGGCCACCGCCAACCCGCCCGAGCGCACCCGGTACGGAACGGTCGGGCAGCCGATCCCCGGCACCTCCGTGCACATCGCGGACGACGGAGAGGTGTGGCTGCGCGGCGGCCAGATCTTCGCGGGCTACCTCAACGACCCGAAGGCCACCGACGCCGTCCTCAACGAGGAGTGGCTGGCCACCGGGGACCTGGGGGCCCTGGACGAGGACGGCTACCTGACCATCACCGGACGGAAGAAGGAGATCCTGGTCACCTCCGGCGGCAAGAGCGTCTCGCCGGTGGTGCTGGAGGAGCGGGTACGGGCCCACGCGCTGGTCGCGCAGTGCATCGTGGTCGGCAACGACCGGCCCTACGTCGCGGCGCTGGTGACGGTGGACCAGGAGGCCGTCGACCACTGGCTGGCCGTCCGGCGCAAGCCGCCGCTCAAGGCCGCCGAGCTGGTGCGGGACCCGGATCTGGAGGCGGAGATCCGGCGTGCGGTGGTGGCCGCGAACACGGCGGTCTCGCAGGCCGAGTCGATCCGTACGTTCCGGATCCTGGCGCACCCCTTCAGCGAGGCGCGCGGACTGCTGACCCCGTCGCTGAAGCTCAAGCGGAAGGCGATCGAGGCCGCCTACGCGGCCGAGGTCGCGGCACTCTACCGTTGAACACCTGTCCTCAGGAGACGGAGCGGACGGGCGGACGGGAATCCGCCCGGCTCCGAAATCGTTGGACGACCGAGCAGCAACCGACGACGTTAGGATCGACCGCCCGTGAGCAAGGTCCCCACCCTCACCCTCCACAACGGCATCGAGATGCCCCAGCTCGGCTTCGGCGTCTGGCAGGTTCCGGACAGCGAGGCGACACAGGCCGTGACGACCGCTCTGGAAGCCGGCTACCGCAGCATCGACACCGCGGCCGTCTACGGCAACGAGGAGGGCACCGGCAAGGCCCTCGCCGCCTCGGGCATCGCCCGTGAGGAACTCTTCGTCACCACGAAGCTGTGGAACGGCGACCAGGGCTACGACTCGACGCTGCGCGCGTTCGACGTGTCCCTCGGCAAGCTCGGCCTCGACCACGTCGACCTGTATCTGATCCACTGGCCGACCCCGGCCGCCGACAAGTACGTCGACACGTACAAGGCGTTCGAGAAGATCCTCGCCGACGGGCGCGCCCGGTCCATCGGCGTCTCGAACTTCCTCCCCGAGCACCTGGAGCGGCTGCTCGGCGAGACCTCCGTGGTTCCGGTGCTCAACCAGATCGAGCTGCACCCGCAGCTCCAGCAGGCCGAGTCCCGGGCCTTCCACGCGAAGCGGTCCATCGCGACCGAGGCGTGGTCGCCGCTGGGCCAGGGCAAGGGGCTGCTGGAGGTCCCGACGGTGGTGGCGATCGCGCGCAAGCACGAGCGGACCCCGGCCCAGGTCGTGCTGCGCTGGCACCTCCAGCTGGGGAACGTGGTGATCCCCAAGTCGGTGACCCCGTCCCGGATCCGGGAGAACATCGACGTGTTCGGCTTCGAGCTGGACGCCGACGACCTGGCCGCGTTCGCGGCGCTGGACGAGGGCAGGCGCCTCGGCAGCCACCCGGCGGAGGTCAACTGAGTGCGCGGTGCCGTCCGTACGCCGTCCGTACGGACGCCCGGCCGGGCCGTGCCCGGTCGCGCGGCCGTACGGCCGTAGGGGCGTACGGGCGGTCAGCCCGAGACGAGCGTCCGGGAGACGGCCGGCGTCACGTTCCTGCGGAACTCCTGCGGGCTGACGCCCCGGACCCGCTTGAAGGCGGCGCTCAGCGCGAACGAGCCGCTGTAGCCGACCTTCCTGGCCACCGACTCGACCGTGGCGTCCGTGCCGCGCAGCAGATCCGCGGCCGTGGCCAGCCGCCAGCCGGTGAGATAGGCCATCGGGGGCTCCCCGACCAGTTCGGTGAAGCGCCGGGCCAGCCCGGCGCGGGAGATGCCGCACGCGCCCGCGAGGGAGGCGACCGTCCAGGGCTTGGCCGGCTCGTCCTGGATCAGCCGCAGGGCCTTGCCGACCACCGGGTCGGCCATCGCGCCGTACCAGCCGGGCGCCTCGGCCCCCGGGCGTGAGAACCACTCCCGGAGCGCGGCTATCAGCAGCAGGTCGAGGACCCGGTCGAGCACGACGCTCTGCCCCGGGTCGTCCCGGGAGATCTCCTCCTCCAGAACGGGCGTCAGCGGGCAGCTCCACGCGTCGGCGGGCAGCCGCACCAGCGGCGGCAGCGCGTCCAGCAGCCGGCGGCTCACCTCGCCGTCCATCCGGTAGGTCCCGACGAGCATCGTCGTACCGCCGTCAGGAGCGTTGCCCCAGGTCCGTACGCCCAGCCGCATGGACTCCGCGAGCGGTTCGCCCTCCAGAGTGCGGCAGACCCCGCCGGGGCCGATCACCGCGCAGGGCACCGCGTCCGGCCGGTCGCCGGCGGTGTACGGGTCGGGGCCACGGCTGATGGCGATGTCACCGGCGCGCAGCACCACGGGGTCGCCGCCGCCGTCCGGGACGATCCACGCCTCGCCGCTGGTGACGCACATCAGACAGAGCGGCGCGCGGTCCTCGATCCGGACGGCCCAGGGCGGCTCCATCACCATGCGCAGCAGAAAGGCCCCCCGGGCACGCGGTCCGTCGAGAAGCCCGGCGAGTACGTCCATGACTCCAGGGTAGTTGGGCGCCCCGTCAGCGGGCGCCGTGCGCCGGGGCCAGCTCCTCGACCCGCTGCGCGAGCGCGAAGTCCCTGGTGGTGACGGCGCCCCCCGCGTCATGCGTGTTCACGGCGAGGACGACCGTGCGGTAGCCGAGGGTCAGGTCGGAGTGGTGGTTCAGCTCGTCCTGGACCGCCGCGACATGGGCGACCAGCGCGGCGGCGGCACGGTGCGAGGCGAGCCGGTACGTGCGGGTGATGCGCCCGTCCTCCAGGGTCCAGCCGGGCAGCTCCCGCAGCCGGTTCTCGATCTCGTCCTGCGACAGCGGCTCGACGGCCATGGCGGTGCTCCTCGGGGAAAGGAAGGGGGGGAAGGAAAGGGAAGGGCTGGGGAAGGAGAAGGGGCGGGCGACGCGGCCGACGATACGGGGCTGTACTACGGTCCTCCTATGGCGGCGCGCGCGATGGCGGCAGACGGTACAACGGCTCCCTCCTCCCCCGGTGGCGCGTTCGGCCCGCTGCTGCGCGGCTGGCGGACCCGGCGGCGGCTCAGCCAGCTCGAACTGGCGCTGCGCGCCGACTCCTCGGCCCGCCACATCAGCTTCGTCGAGACGGGCCGCGCCCGCCCGAGCGAGGAGATGGTGCTGCGGCTCGCCGACCGTCTCGACGTCCCTGTGCGGGAGCGCAACGCCCTGCTGCTGGCGGCCGGCTACGCGCCCCGCTTCACGGAGACCGCGCTGGACGACCCGGCCATGGGCGCGCTCCGCGAGGGGCTGGCGCGGCTGCTGCGCGGGTACGAGCCGTACCCGGCGCTGGTCGTGGACGGGACGTACACGGTGGTGGCCGCGAACCGGGGCGTCGCGATGCTGCTGGAGGGCGTGCCGGAGCGACTGCTCACGCCGCCGCTGAACGCCATGCGGCTCACCCTTCACCCGGAGGGGCTCGCCGCCCGGATCCGCAATCTGCCACAGTGGCGCGGGCATCTCCTGGACCAGATGGGCCGTCAGCTCGCCCTGCACCGCTCCCCCGCGCTGCGGGCGCTGTACGAGGAGGTCGCCGCGTATCCGCCGCCGGAGCGGTCCGGGGAGGCGGCCGGGGAGACGGTGGCCGCGACGGACGCCGGGGCGTCCGAGCCGCTCTTCGCGCTGCCGATGGTGATCGAGCACGACGGCCGGACGCTGTCCTTCGTCTCGTCCATCTCCACGTTCAACACGCCGATGGACGTGACCGTCGCCGAGCTGGCCATCGAGACGTTCGTCCCGGCGGATCCGGCGACGGTCACGTATCTGGCGTCGCTCACTCGGTAAAACATGGCGCGTTTCCAAGGGTGTTCAAAAACTCTTGACAGAACGGTGCATGAGAATCGGAAGCCGGGGCACTAGCCGAACTTGTACGGTCCGCTGCGTTGGAGGGTGAGTGTCATGACGACCAGAACTGTGAGTGCTGTCGAGGCGGAGCAGCTGGCGGGCGTCCTGGCGGCCGGAACGGTGGCGAGCGGGACGACCGGTGAGCTGCCCCGTATCGAGGACCCCACCAAGATCGCTCCGAAGGACGCGCGGGCGCTGTCGAAGCTCTTCTTCGACCAGCTCCAGGTCCTTGAGGAAGGCACGCCCGAATACCAGTACGCCCGCAATACGCTGATCGAGATGAACCAGTCGCTGGTGCGGTTCGCGGCGAGCCGCTTCCGCAACCGGGGCGGCGGCGACCTGGAGGACGTGCTCCAGGTGGGCACGATCGGTCTGATCAAGGCGATCGACCGGTTCGACCTCTCCCGCGAGGTCGAGTTCACCTCCTTCGCGGTGCCGTACATCGTCGGTGAGATCAAGCGTTTCTTCCGCGACACGAGCTGGGCCGTCCATGTTCCGCGCCGCCTCCAGGAGCTGCGCGTCGAGCTGGCCAAGGCCAAGGAGCACCTGGCGACGGTCCTGGACCGGGACCCGACCGTCAGGGAACTCTCCGAACTGCTCGGCCTCACCGAGGAGGAGGTCATCGAGGGCCTCGTCGCGACCAACGGCTACACGGCCGGTTCGCTGGACATGCCCACGAACGAGGACGGCGGCACCGGCGGCGGCCGGACCTTCGCCGATGTGCTGGGCGAGACGGACCCGGCGATGGAGAAGGTCGAGAACCTGCACGCCCTGGCGCCGCTGCTGGAGCAGCTCGACGAGCGGGAACGCTCCATCGTGACGATGCGGTTCGGCCAGGAGATGACGCAGTCGCAGATCGGTACGGAGCTGGGCGTGTCGCAGATGCACGTGTCCCGGCTGCTCAACCGCATCATCACGCGGCTGCGCGCGGGGATGCTCGTCGAGGAGTAGGCCGGGGAACGGGCGGCCTGGCGCGGTGTCACGCCCCGTTGTCAAACCCATGGATCAGACTGGGGGGTCCTGACGGTTCCCGGAGTACGGGGACCGTGGACCCACGGATCCATGGGGAGGAAGCCTCGATGGCCATCACCACGTCCCGCACCCCCGCCGCCCCGGACGAGCGCACCGCCGCCCGCGCCTATCTGCGGCTGCTCGCGGCCGTACGCGCCGTGCTGGACGACCCGGCGCGGGCGTCCCTGGCCGTCCCGCTCCTCGCGGCCCCGATGGCCGAGGCCGACGAGGCGCTCACGGCCGCCGGGTTAGCGGGCAACGAGCGGTCGTTCCTGGATCTGGTCTCCGCGCAGGCGCTGGGCGGCGGGCCGGAGCACCGCGGGTGACCGCTGCCGGGCGGGCGGCGGTCACCCGGCCCGAAGGCGGGCGGCGGCCCCGGCAGGGGCCCGCCGCCCGCTCCCGCGGGTCAGCCCCGGGTCAGCCGCAGCGTCACCAGTTCGAACGGGCGCAGCGAGAGCAGGACCGCGCCGTCCGCCAGCCCGGGTCCGCCCGCGCCGCCGGCCAGGTCGGCCGACGGCCGCTCCAGCAGGTCGGTGACGGCGATCCCGGTGGCGTCGAAGCCGAGAGTGACCCGCGCCCTGGCCCGGCCGCCGGTCGCCTCGTAGAGCCGTACGACGAGGTCGCCGCTCGCGTCGTCGGCGAGCTTGACCGCGCTGACGACGACCGCGTCGTTGTCGACGGTGACCAGCGGCGCGACCTCCCCCGATCCGGTGAGCCGGCGCTCGGGCAGATTGACGCGGTAGCCCTCCCGTACGGCGTCACCGATCGCCGCGCCGGGGGCCAGCGCGTGCCGGAAGCGGTGGATGCCCTGGTCGGTCTCCGGGTCGGGGAAGCGCGGCGCGCGCAGCAGCGAGACCCGGACGGTGGTGGTCGTACCGGCGTCCGAGGCCCGGACCGTACGGGTCACGTCGTGTCCGTACGTCGAGTCGTTGACGAGGGCGACGCCCCAGCCCGGCTCCTCCAGGTGGACGAAGCGGTGGTTGCACGCCTCGAACTTGGCCGCCTCCCAGCTGGTGTTGGTGTGGGTGGCCCGGTACACATGGCCGAACTGGGTCTCCGAGGCGTACCGCTCCGCGTGGATGTCCAGCGGGAAGGCGGCCTTGAGGAACTTCTCCGTCTCGTGCCAGTCGACCTCGGTGTCGATGTCGAGCCGCTTGGCGCCCGGCGTGAGGGTCAGGAGCTGGGTGACCTTCGACGCGCCGAAGGACCGCACGACCCGCACGCCGACGGTGCCCGCGCCGGCCGCCGCGTCCGCGGTGCCGTCGCCCTCGACGGGGGTCAGCTCGTCGAGGTCCGTCAGATCGGTGACGGTGTTCCGGTAGAACTCGTCGACGTCCCACGCGTCCCACTGGTTGGGGAAGTCGGGGTGGATCTGGAGCAGGTTGGCCGCCTCGCCCGGGGCGATCGTCTCCCGCTCCGCGCTGATGTCGTACGCCGAGACGACCAGGCCGCGGCCGTCGACCTCGACCTCCAGCAGGCCGTTGCTGAGCACGAAGCCGCCGCCCTCACGCGCCGTGAGCTGCGCGCCCGCGCCACCGCCGGCCGGTCCCGCCGCGCCCGCCGCGACCCCGCCGCGCGCGTGCGGCGCCGCGTTGAAGACCAGGGGCGTGCCGCCGGCCGGGTCACCGGCGAGGGCGCGCTGCGCGGTCTCGATGACGCCGGTCAGCTCGGCCGCGACCTTCGCGTAGGTCTTCTCGGCCTCGCGGTGCACCCAGGCGATGGACGAGCCGGGCAGGATGTCGTGGAACTGGTGGAGCAGCACCGTCTTCCAGACCCGGTCGAGCAGTTCGTACGGGTAGGCCGCGCCGGTCCTGACGGCGGCGGTGGCGGCCCACAGCTCGGCCTCCCGCAGCAGGTGCTCGCTGCGCCGGTTGCCCTGCTTGGTCTTCGCCTGACTGGTGAGGGTGGCGCGGTGCAGCTCCAGGTAGAGCTCGCCGACCCAGACGGGCGGGTTCGGGTACTCGGCCTCGGCCTTGGCGAAGAAGGCGCCGGGGGTCTCCCACTCGACCGTCGCGGAGCCTTCGAGGCTGCGCATCCGGGCCGCCTTGGCGATCATCTCGCGGGTGGTGCCGCCGCCTCCGTCGCCCCAGCCGGTGGGCGCGAGCGAGTGGCGTGCGACGCCCTTCTCCTTGAAGTTCTTCGCGGCGTGGGCGATCTGCTCGCCCGTCATGGAGCAGTTGTACGTGTCGACGGGCGGGAAGTGGGTGAAGATCCGGGTGCCGTCGATGCCCTCCCAGCGGAAGGTGTGGTGCGGGAACTTGTTGATCGTGGACCACGAGATCTTCTGCGTGAGCAGCCACTTGGATCCGGCGGCCTTGATGATCTGCGGCAGCCCGGCGGCGAAGCCGAAGGTGTCGGGCAGCCACGCCTCGTCGTTCTCGACGCCGAACTCGTCGAGGAAGAAGCGCTTGCCGTGCACGAACTGGCGGGCCATCGCCTCGGATCCGGGCATGTTGGTATCGGACTCGACCCACATGCCGCCGGCCGGCACGAACCGGCCCTCGGCGACGGCCTTCTTGACCTTGGCGTAGACCTCGGGGCGATGCTCCTTGATCCAGGCGAACTGCTGCGCCTGGGACATCGCGAAGACGAACTCGGGCTCGTCCTCCAGCAGGGCGGTCATGTTGGCCGTCGTCCGGGCGACCTTGCGGACCGTCTCGCGCAGCGGCCACAGCCAGGCCGAGTCGATGTGCGCGTGGCCGACCGCGCTGAGGCGGTGGGAGGTGGCCGGCGCGGGGGTGGCGAGCACCTCGGCGAGCTGCTCACGGGCGGCGGCGGCCGTGCCGTTCACGTCCTGGAGGTCGACGGCGTCGAGCGCGCGGCTGATCGCGCGCAGGATCTCCCAGCGGCGGGCGCCCTCCACGGGCAGCTCGGCCATCAGCTCGCCGAGCACCTCCAGGTCCTGGATGAGCTGCCAGACCGTCTCGTCGAAGACGGCGAGGTCCATCCGGGCGAGGGTGTACTGCGGTTCGCTGCCCGCGGTCTCCTTGTCGCCGAGCTTCGTCGGCAGGAAGGGGTGGTAGTCGAGGATGACGGGGTTGGACGCGGCCTCGATGTGCAGCAGCACCTCTTCGCCACCGGCGGCGGGCGCCCCGATCCGTACCCACTGGTTGCGCGGGTTGAGGCCCTTCACGGGGGTGCCGTCGGGGCGGTAGACCAGGCCCTCGCACTGGAATCCGGGCATGTTCTCGTCGAAGCCGAGGTCGAGGATCGCCTCGACGGTACGGCCCGCCCACTTCTCGGGGACGGTCCCGGAGACCCGGAACCAGCTCGTGCCCCAGGGCGCGCCCCAGCGGTCGCCCACCGCGACCGGCCCGGCGGGCCCGGCGATGCCCTCCTCGACGGGGACGGGCTCGCCCGGCGCGTGCCAGACGGCGACGTCGAGCGGGATCGACTCGGGGTATACGGCGGGCCTGATGCGTTCGTCGAGGACGCGCTTGAGACGGCCTTCGACCAGGGTGCGGTCGTCGTGCATGTGGGGTGCTCCTGAGGTGCGTGGGTGCGGTGGGTGCCGTGGGTGCGGTGTCCCGCCGGGCGGGCCCGGCGGCGGTCCTTCAGCGGACGTCGTCGGGGTGGACGACCTCCGTGATGCCGCGGGCGGCGAGATGGGCGCGGTCCCCGGCCCGGCTCGCGAGGACGGCGGTGGGCCGGGCGCCCGCCTCGGTCAGCCGGGCGAACGCCTCGAAGAACGCGCCGCCGGGAGCGCAGGTGGCGCGGACGGGCGCGGTGTCAGCGGCATCACCGGTGTCACCGGTGTCGACCGCGAGGGCGAGGGTGCGCGGCGCGGGCGCGTAGGCGCGCTCCCGCCACTCGGCGACCGTACGGGCGAGGGCCTCCCCGGCCGGTTTGACCTTCCGGTCGTTGGTCAGCAGGCCGAGTCCGTACTCCAGTTCCGGGAAGTCGGCCAGGGAGCGCGACACATCGTGCGAGCACCACCAGGTGACGCCCCAGACGTCGGCGCAGTCCAGTGCGGCGGCCACCGTGGCATCGGTGAACGCGGCGGCGTGCTCGGCCGGGATGAGCGGCGCGGGGGCGCCGACCTCCTGGAGCCAGACCGGTCGGCGCGGTTCCAGGGCCCACGCCTTGGACAGCTCGATCATGTACGCGGCGTGGTGCTCGGTGGCGGTGCCGGTACGGCCGTGGCGCTGCGCGGTGCCGTTGAACACCCAGGAGTGCACCGCGGTGACGGCGCCGATCCTGGCCGCGTGCGCGGGGGTGAAGGCGTGTCCGTCCTGGTACCAGGCCGCGTCGTACTCGGCGTGCAGATGGAGCTTGCCGGGGGCGCCCTCCTCGCATGCCGCCAGGAGCGTACGCAGCCAGCTTCCGGCCTGTTCCGGGGTGATGGGGTCGGGGTCGGGGTGCGGCGGCCCGGAGAACTGGTTGATCTCGTTGCCGATGGTCATGCCGATGAAGTTCGGCCGGTCGGCGAGGGCGGCGGCGAGCGTACGGAGGTAGGCGGCCTGCCCGGAGACGACATCGTTGTCAGTGAAAAGGTTCCGCCGGTGCCAGGTCCGGGTCCAGGCGGGCAGGAAGTCGAAGCTCGACAGATGGCCCTGGAGCCCGTCGACGTTGACGTCCAGGCCGCGTTCGGCCGCGGCGTCGACGAGTTGGACGAGTTGCTCGACGGCGCGCGGTCTGATCAGGGTGCGGTTGGGCTGGAAGAGCGGCCAGAGCGGGAAGACCCGGATGTGGTCCAGGCCGAGCCCCGCGATCGAGTCCAGGTCGGCGCGTACGTCGTCCAGGTCGAAGTCCAGCCAGTGGTGGAACCAGCCCTGGCTGGGCGTGTAGTTGACGCCGAAGCGCGGTGCGGGAGTGCTCATGGGAGGCAACGTTGTCCTGCTTCTGTGCGGAGCGTGCGGTGGTGCGTGTGGTGCGTGTGGTTCCTCTGGTGCGTATGGCCCGTGCGGTGCGTGGCGTCAGCCCTTCACGGCGCCTTCGCCGACGCCCCGGAAGAAGTAACGCTGGAGACAGGCGAAGAGCACGATGAGCGGGACCACGGCGATGATCGTCCCCGCGGCGACCAGCCGGGGGTCCTGGGCGAAGGTGCCGTGGAGGTAGTTGAGTCCGACGGTCAGGGTGAAGTTCTCCGGGTCGCTGAGGACGATGAGCGGCCAGAGGAAGTCGTCCCAGGCGCCCATGAAGGCGAAGATCGCGACGACGGCGAGGGTGCCCTTGACGGCGGGCAGGGAGATCCGCAGGAAGCGCTGCCAGACGTTGGCGCCGTCGACGAAGGCCGCCTCCTCCACCTCGTGCGGCAGGTTGAGGAAGGCGTTGCGCATCAGCAGCACGTTCATCGCGCCGATGCATCCCGGCAGCAGCACGCCGATGAGGGTGTTGTTGAGGCCGAGGTCCCGCATGGTGGTGAACTGGGCGATGATGATGCCCTCGACGGGGACGAGCATCGCGAGGATGAACCCCAGGGTCGCGGCGGTCCGGCCCCGGTAGCGCAGCCGGGCGAGCGCGTAGCCGGCCAGGGCGGCGCCGACGCAGTTGGTGACAACGTTGGCGAGGGCGACCTTGAGCGAGTTGAACGCGTACTCCCACACCGGGATGATCTCGGCGACCCGGCCGTAGTTGTGGAGGGTCACATCGTCCGGGAGGAAGGTCGGCGGGTAGCTGTAGATGTCCTCGGTGGGGCCCTTGAGCGAGGTGGAGAGCTGCCAGAGGAACGGCCCGATCATCACGGCGAGCATGACGAGCAGCAGCGCGTAGCGGACGGCGAGCTGCCAGGGCGCGATGCGCCGGCCCTCGGCGTCGGTGGCCTTCAGGATGGTCACGCGTCCTCCTTGCGGTCGGCGCGCAGCACCAGGAGCATCAGGGCGACCGTGACGACGAAGACGACCACGGAGATCGCCGAGGCGTAGCCGACCCGGCCGCTGAGCCCGGTGCCGACCCGCTGGACGAGCATGACCAGGGTGGTGTCCTGGCCGGCCGGTCCGCCGCTCGGGCCCGCCATCAGATAGACCTCGGAGAAGACCTTGAAGGCGGCGACCGAGGAGAGCGCCGCGACGAGGACCATGGTGGAGCGTACGGCGGGCACGGTGACGGTGACGAAGCGGCGGATGGCCCCGGCGCCGTCGACGGCCGCGGCCTCGTGCAGTTCGCGCGGTACGTTGGCCAGCGCGGCCAGGTAGATGATCATGTAGTAGCCGAGGCCCTTCCAGACCGTGACGGCCATCGCGCTGAAGAGCAGCAGCCACTGGTCGCTGAGGAAGCCGACCCGGCCGACGCCGACGGCCTCCAGCACCGCGTTGACCAGTCCGCGGTCGTCGAGCAGCCAGACCCAGATGAGGCCGACCACCACGATCGAGGCGACGACGGGGGTGTAGAAGGCCGAGCGGAAGAAGGTGATGCCGGGGATCTGCCGCTCGACCAGCATCGCGAGCAGCAGCGGCAGCAGGACCAGGGCCGGGACGACGCAGAGGACGTACAGCGTGCTGTTGCGCAGCCCGATCCAGAACATCTCGTCGTGGATCAGCTCCCGGAAGTTGTCCAGGCCCACGAAGCTGCCGGCGATCAGGGTGCGGCGGTCGGTGAAGGAGTTGATGACGGTGCTGAAGAAGGGATAGAGACTGAAGGCGCCGACGATCAGCAGTCCCGGGGCCGCGAACAGCCAGGGACTGAGGGTGTGTTGACGCCGGATCCCGCGGACGGGCCCGCCGCGGGGCCCACGGCCCCCGGAGCCGGAGCTCCGGAGCGTGGGCCCCGCCGCGGCGGATTCCGGGGGAAGCGCCCGGGGGGCGGTGGAGCTTGTCATGGTGCGGGGCTCAGCTCTCAGCTCTGCTTGAGCAGACGGTCACAAGCCTCGACGGCCTGGTCGAGCGCGGCCTGCGGGCTCTGCTTGCCCTGGAGCGCCTTGGCGACCTGGTTGCGCAGCTCGGTCTTCATCTGCTCGCTGAACAGGACGGGCGTGTAGTTCTCGGCCTTCTTCAGGGACTTGGCGGCGGCGATCCGTACGCGCGTCTCGTCGGTGCCGTCCTCCTTGGTGAAGTACGGGTCGTCCAGCGAGCCCTTGGTGCTCGGGAAGATGGCGACCTGCTTGGCGAAGGACATCTGGCGGGTCGCGTCGGTGACGAAGTGCGCGAAGGCGATGGCGGCGGGCTTCTCCTTGGTCTTGGAGTTGACCATCATGCCCATGACGTACATGTTGACCTTGCCGGTGTTGCTGATCTGGTCGGTGATCCCGATGTTCTTGTAGAGGTTCGGGGCCTTCGTCTTGAAGTTCTCCAGATCCAGCGCGCTGCCCGGGTTCATGGCCACGGACTCGGTGAGGAACTTGGTGCCGGAGGACTCGGGGGTCGCGGTCAGCGCCTGGGAGTCGAGCGCCTTGGCCTCGAACAGCTCCTTGTACTTGGTGAGCAGTTCGACGCCCTTGGCGTCGTTGAAGGCGAAGCCGGTGCCCTTGTCGTTCATGAGCTGCACGCCGTAGCGGCCGAAGTCCTCGATCGTGGGCACCTGGGCGAGGGTGGCGATCTTGCCGTTGCTCTGCTCGGCGAGCTTCAGCCCGTCCTTGAAGACCTGGTCGTAGGTGGTCGGGGGCTTCTCGGGGTCGAGACCGGCCTCGCTGAACAGGCGCTTGTTGTAGAAGGTGGGGCCGGTGTTCAGGTACCAGGGGAAGCCGTACGTGCCCTCCATGCCCGGTATCTGGTGGCTCTTCCAGGCGTCCGGCAGATAGTCCTTGGCGAAGCCGGCGGCCGTCTTGTCCTTGTCGAGGTCAAGGGCGAGTCCGGCCTTGGCCAGCGGGGCCACCAGGTCGGGGGAGATGTTGACGACGTCGGGCAGTGTGCCGCCCGCGGCATCCGCGCTGAGCTTGTCCGCGTACCCCTCGGCCGGCCGGTCGACCCACTTCACCTCCGTGTCGGGGTACTCCTTCTCGAAGTCCTTGATGACTCCGTTGAAGTAGTCCTTGAAGTTGGCCTGGAGGTTCCAGGTCTGGAAGGTGATCTTGCCCTTGATGGCGCCCGAGGCGTCGGAGGACTCGTCGTCGGATCCTCCGCCACAGGCGCTGAGAGGCAGGACAGTGGCGAGAACAGCGGCGAGGGCGACTGCTCTTCGGGAGATGCGCACGGTGAACGGCTCCTTCTGCTCGGACCAGGCGTGCGGTGGGCGAGCCGGAGCTTCGGCGCCCCGACTCCTTATGCCCAGCAGACCTTGCAAGGTGCGCGGGTGAAAGTCAACACATTCTCGCCACAAACACGGCCGAAGTTGGTTTCACCGCAGGTCACAGGGGGCATTACGGTTTAGTTGCGGGAGGTTACTAATGCGCTTTAGGATGCTCTGACTCAAGCGCATTAGTCCGGAGTCACGATGGCTCGTCCGATACGGCAGGAAAAGGGGATCCGAGGTGGCAGCCAACCAGCCGTCGGCCGGAGAGACCCGGGCCCCCGCGGACACCTCGCCGGCCACCGGTGCCCGGCCGGGTGGGGAGCCTCCGCCGGTCCGCCGGACCCCCGCGCGCCGTCCGACGATGAAGGACATCGCCCAGCGCGCCGGGGTCTCGGAGAGCGCCGTGTCCTTCGCCCTCAACGACCGCCCCGGCGTCTCGGAGGTCACCCGTGCCCGCGTCCGCCGGGTCGCGGAACAGCTCGGCTGGCGCCCCAGCACCGCCGCCCGCGCGCTCTCCGGCGAGGGCTCGGCCACGGTGGGGCTGGTGCTGGCCCGCCCGGCGGCGTCCCTCGGCGTGGACTCGTTCTTCCTGCAACTGATCTCCGGCATCCAGGAGATCCTGTCAGACCGTCAACTCGGCCTGCTCTTCCAGGTCGTGGAAGACGTGGAGGCCGAGTGCGCGGTCTACCGCCGGTGGTGGGCCGAGCACCGCGTGGACGGTGTCCTGGTCGTCGACCCGAGGACCGACGACCCCCGGCCCGGACTCCTGGACGAGCTGGCCCTGCCCGCCGTCGTCATCGGCGAACTGCCGGACGGCGACACCCGGTCGCACCCGGCGCTCTCCCGGGTCCGGGCGGACGACGCGGGGGCGATGGCCGCCGTCGTGGGCCGGCTGCACGAGCTGGGACACCGCAGGATCGTCCATATCGCGGGACTGTCCTCGCTCGCCCACACCGAGCGGCGGATCCGTTCGCTGCGGGCCGAGGCGGAGCGGTACGGCCTCCCCGAGGTGCGTTCGCTCACCACCGACTACTCGGACACACAGGGCGCGGCGGTGACCCGCCGGGTACTGGAGGAGGACCGCCCGCCGACCGCCCTGATCTACGACAACGACGTGATGGCGGCGGCCGGGGCGGCGGTCACGGCCGGGCTCGGGCTCGCGGTGCCCGGCGACGTCTCGGTCATCTCCTGGGAGGACTCGGCGCTCTGCCGGCTGGTACGGCCGTGGCTGACGGCCCTCTCCCGCGACTCCGTCGCGTTCGGCCGGATCGCGGCGCGGGAGCTGGCCGCGCTCCTCGACGGCGGCGCGGCCCGTACCGTACAGGTCCCGCTGCCCCGGCTGATCGAGCGCGAGAGCCTCTCCCGGGGCCGCGCCTGACCGGTCCCGGACGGTACGGTCCGGGACGTCGCGGCCGGTCCGGTCGGTCCGGTCGGTCCGGTCGGTCCGGTCGGTCCGGTCGCACCCGCGTACGGGCGGGCGCGACCGGGAGGGTGCGGCGATCAGCTCGCCGCCGTACCGCGCTCCGCGGGTTCCTCCTCCGCGGGGGTCCGTTCCGCGGCCCGGCCGCGCTCGGCGGCGGACACGGACACGGGAGCCGCGGCGGATGTGGAGGCGGAGGCCGGGCCGTCGGACGGACTCGGCTCCGGGGACCGGCGGCGGGGCTTCGGTGTGTCGGCGCGCGCGGCCTCTGCGCGGATCATGGCGTTGAGCGCGGCGAAGGCGTCGATGGGCATGGCTGTGTCCTCACGCTGTAGGGGGTGATGCTGCTGCTGGAGGGGGCGGGACCGGAGAAGTCCCTGGGAACGCGCGGGTGCACGTCCTGTCAGCAGCGCAGCACCGCACAGCGCGTCGGGACCGCCGCGCGCGGGGGTCCCACGGGGATGCGGTGGTCCGGGTACGGCGACGGCCTCATGGCGCCCGGCGCGGTGAGCACCGAGGGCTCCATCCGGGCCCGCGCGGGACGCTCGGTCCTGGCGGGGTCGGTGTGCTGATCGGTCTCGGCGGTGTCCTGCTGCCCGTCGCCCTGTCCTTCCCCGGCCGGGGCCGGGGCACCGGAGGCGGGCGGCATGGGCTCGACGGCCCGCGCCGCCGTGGCGCAGGACGCGGCCGCGAGGCCCAGGAAGGCGATCAGCACCAGCAGCGCCACCACCACGGCCCGGCGCACGGCGGCGGCACGAGCGGCCGCGGCGCGGTACGAGAGAGGCGGGGCACAGCGCATGGGCATGACCTCCTGGGACATGCCACCCCTGCCCAGGCACGGCCGCGCCCGGTCCTGCTACCGGCGGAAACCGCTCGCACGGGGTACGCGCGCTAAGCCGGGCCCCGCTCGTTCTCGACCGTGCGTACCCCGCCAGAGAACGTATTCGCCCCGGTGTCGGCGTCCGCCCCGGCCTCGGCGGCGGTCCCGGCACCGGCCCCGGCACCGATGTCGGTGCCGACGTCCACCCCGCGGTCCACCCCGGCCTCCGCGCCGGCCGCCGTCACCGCCGCCAGCGGCACCTGCGGCCCGCCGCCCTCCCGCAGCCACCGCCGGAACACCGCGTGCACCTGCTCGGCGCCGACGAGTTCGGCGTGGTCGGGCACCGGCGCGCTGAACGCCAGCGGCGACAGCAGAAACGGCCGCGCCTGTTCGCCGCCGAGCCCGCCGTGCGAGCCGATCTGCTCCTCGAAAGCGTGCACCCGCCCGGTCTCCGGGTCGTACATCGAGTTGACCATGATGTCGGCCACGTGCGGGAAACCGTCGGTGCGACGCACGGCGTCGGCCGCGCCGGGACCCAGCCCCGCGAGCGGCCCGTCGTCGGCCAGCGCGCCGACGGGGACCTCCGCTCCGTCACGGCCCAGCACCACGGAGCCGTGCTCCTCGCTCCGTACCAGCAGGAAACCGATGCCCGGATGGCTGGCGAGGGTCCGCAGCAGCGCCGGGTGGCGCCGGTCGATCGCCTCCCGGCTCATCCGCTCCGGCACGTCGGGGAAGGAGATCAGGGCGAGGTTCCCGGAGGCGAGCACCACCGGCTCCGAGGAGCGCGCGGGAGGCTCCGCCGCGTCGTCCTCGGCGCGCTCCGGACGGTGCAGCGCGCCGAGCACGGCGTGCCGGGCGGCGTCACGCGCCTCCGCGCCGCTCCTGGTCCGCCCCGCCCGGCGGGAGACGGGCAGTCCGCACCCCGCCCTGACGAGGTCCTTGAGGGTGAGCCCGTACGCGCCCTCGAAGGTCTCGCCGGGGCTCTGGCCGTGGTCGGAGAGGAGCACGATCCGGTAGGTACGGGGCGCGTGTTCGGCGATCCTGGCGATCATGCCGACCGACCGGTCGAGCTGGGCCAGCACCCGCGCGGCGTCCCGGCTGTGCGGCCCGGAGTGGTGCGCGACCTCGTCGTAGGCGACCAGATCGGCGTAGACGGCGGTCCGTCCCGCCAGCATGTCGCCGAGCACCGCCGCGACCACGACGTCCCGTTCGACGACGGTCGCGAAGGCCCGGATGAACGGGTAGAGCCCGCCCCGGCCCACCCGGGGCCGGTCCCCGCGCAGCCGGGCCCGGGTCGACTGGCCGATCTCGCGGCAGACGTCGGCGACGAAGGAGACGACCGTGCGGACGGCGTTGGCCGGGTCGGAGAAGTACGCGAAGTAGCCGGCCCGGGAGCGGTTGGCGCGGCCGCGCCGGGCCGCGATGGAGAGCACCAGCGCGAGCTGGTCGGCGCCACCGCTGAAGAGGTTGCCGCGGCTGGCGCCGTCGAGGGTGAGCAGCCCGCCGTCGCCGGTGCGCGCGATGGCCCGGCGCTGGAGTTCGGCGGCGCTCGCGGGCCGGTTGCTGACCATGATCCGGCCGCTGTCCTTCTCGTACCAGCGGAAGGCGGGGACATCGTGGTTGGAGCCGTGCAGGATGCCGAGCTGGCTGGCGCCGGTCTGGCTGGACCAGTCCGTGCGCCACGGCGTCAGCCGGTGGGTCGGCCGTTCTGGGGTCTGTTCCGAGTTCTCCCGTGGCGTCGCGTGCCCTGGCACCCGCGCTCGCGGCGTTGTCGTCACTCGACGACGCTCCGCGTCGCCTCCCTCCTCCGCCTTGCGATCACAGGCACCAGACCCCGCTCCTTCACCCACGGGAGAACTCGGAACAGACCCCAGCCAGCTCGCGATGTGCGGCACCACCCCGGCGGCGACGGCGTCCAGCAGCACCTGGTGGCCCACCCCGTCGAGCTGGAGGAAGACCGTGCCGGGCTGCTCGTCCGCGCGGCCGTCGTCGCCCGGCCGGCCTCGTCTGCGCCGCCGGCGGTCGGCGAGCCGCGAGAGTCTGCGCCGGTACGCCTCGTCGTCACCGACCGCGAGCGCGGTGGACGTCGCGGAGGCGACCGCGGACATCACGGCCGCGACCACCACCGCGGTCCGCGGATCGGCGGCGCCCCGGCCGTCGGGGATGAGCCGCAGCGCGATCAGCAGCAGCGATCCGTTGAGGAAGAACACCAGCAGGCCGAGGACGAGCGCCGGGACCAGCAGCAGCGCGCGGACGAGCACCGGCCAGACCAGCGCGCCGAGCAGACCGAACGCGCCCGCGCCCCAGGCGGCGGTGACCGCGATCCGGGTGGGGCTGTCCCCGTCGTCGGACTGGAGCTGGAAGTCGGGCAGGATGCCGGCGAGCGCCAGCATCGTCACGGTGGAGACCGCCCATACGATGATCACCCGCAGCAGGGCTCTGCTCGTCGTACGCCATCGCCCCGTCACCACTACCCGTCACCTCACGTCCGGACCCGTACGGCTCACGGGCTCGGCCACCAGCCTCGCACAGGCGCGCGCGGGCCCCGCCGGAACCTGGACGGGGTCACAGCGGCGCGCGGCCTCCCTTCGCGGGGATCGAGAGCCTGCGGTGGACCTCCGCCTTCCGTTCGGCGTCGTAGCACGGCTCGTCCAGGCCGGCTGTCTCCAGCCGTACGCCCCGACGCTCGCACTCCGCGGCGAAGGCGGCGACCGAGGTGAACGCCCGTTCGAGCACACGGTCGTTGGCGGCGACGAAGAGATCGACCAGCCCCTCCTCGACATCGGTCCACAGCCCGCGGTGGTCGGGGCGCAGCCGGTAGAAGTAGAGCTGGCGGGTGACGATGTAGCCCTTGTCCTCGGCCCAGCGCGCGCACATCAGGTGCTGTCCGTGGGTGTCCACCAGGAAGGGGTCGCGGTCCAGTTCCTCCAGCGGCGTCAGGCTGGCGATCGCCGTCACGCGTACCTCGCCCATGCCGCTCCCCCGCTCCCCGCGCACTCCGGGCCCGTCCCCCCGGGCCCGCCTTCGTTCCGCAGACCCTAACCCGCGCACGCCTTCGCGAGGCAGGCGCGTACGGGGCGGTCGGAGGCGCGCGTCCGGGCGCACCTCGTTCGCCCGGACGGGTGGCGGCCGTACGCTGAGTTCGAGGAGCGACCCCGGGCGGGGGGCGGGACACCACGCGCCCCCCGTGCGCGCCGGGGCGGACGGAGCTGAGGTCGGGTTGGGAACTGTCATCACCTGGTGGGGCCATGCCACCTGCACGGTCGAGGATTCCGGGGTACGGATCCTGACGGACCCGGTCTTCGTGCGCCGTCTCGCGCACCTGCGACGGCGCCTGGGCCCCGTACCGCCGCCCGAGGCGGGGGTCGCCGACGCCGTGCTCGTCTCGCATCTGCACTCCGACCATCTCCATCTGCGGTCGCTGGCCAGGCTCGCGCCCGGCACCCGGCTGATCGTGCCGCGCGACGCGGGGCGTTCGGTGCCGGGGCTCCGGCGGCTCGACGCGCGGTGCAATCCGGCGGGGCTGCGGATCACGGAGGTGGACGCGGGCGACGAGGTGGCGGTCGGGCCGGTCCGGGTACGGGCGGTGCCCGCGCTGCACGACGGGCGCAGGCTGCCGGTCGGGCCGCACCGCTCCCCCGCGCTCGGCTATGTGATCACCGGCGAGTCACGGACGTACTTCGCGGGTGACACGGGGCTCTTCGACACCATGGCCGCGTCCGTGGGCCCGGTGGACGTGGCGCTGCTGCCGGTCGGCGGCTGGGGGCCGCACCTGGGGCCCGAGCACCTCGACGCGGGGCGCGCGGCCCAGGCACTGGCGCGGCTGGCGCCGAGCGCGGCGGTGCCGGTGCACTACGGCACGTACTGGCCGATCGGGCTCGACGGGGTCAGACCGCACGAGTTCTACGCGCCGGGCGACGAGTTCGTACGGCAGGCGGCGCGGCTCGCCCCGGAGGTGTCGGTGCATCTGCTGGGCCACGGCGAGAGCGTGCGGCCGGAGGTCGCGCGGTGATCGACCGGCTGCTGGCCCAGTTCGCGGTGCTGCCCCCGGAGTCGACCCAGCAGGCCGTCGGCTATCCGTCGGTCTTTCTGCTGGTGGCGCTGGGCGCGCTGGTGCCGGTGGTGCCGACGGGCGCGGTGGTGAGCACGGCGGCGGTGGTGGCGTTCCACCAGAGTTCGCCGTTCTCCATCGTCTGGCTCTTCCTCGTGGCGTCCTGTGCGGCCTTCCTCGGCGATGTCGCGCTGTACTGGCTCGGCCGGCGCGGGATCGGTTCGAAGAACGGTTCGCGCTGGCTGGCGGCGCTGCGCAGGAGCGCCCCGCCCGACCGGCTGGAACAGGCGCAGGACAAGCTGCGGGAGCACGGGGTGACGGTGCTGGTGCTGTCGCGGCTGGTGCCCGCCGGCCGGATCCCGGTGATGCTGGCCTGTCTGCTCGGCGAGTGGCCGCTGCGCCGGTTCGCCCGGGGCGACATACCCGCGTGTCTGGCGTGGGCCGCGACGTACCAGCTCATCGGGGTGGCGGGTGGCTCGCTCTTCGCCGAGCCGTGGGAGGGCGTGCTCGCGGCGGTGCTGCTGACGGTGGTGGTCAGCGGCGCCCCGGCGCTGTGGCGCAGACTGCGACGGCGCCGGGGGGACGGCGGGACCGATGGGACCGCCGGGACCGCGAAGGTCACGGGGGCCACGGGGGCCACGGCCGACCGGGGTCCGGAGGGCCGGGGAGCGTGAGGACCGGGGGAAGGCGGTGCCGGGGCCGGAGGCGCCGGGGCCCGCGGGCCAAGGCCGGCGGACCGCGGACCCGAGGCGAGGCCGTCCTCTTCGGCGAGGGCGGCGCGGTTCGTCACCGCGTCAGCGCAGTTCGTCGAAGACCGAGCGGAACGCGTCGAGCGCGCCGGCCACATGGGGCAGTTCCAGGGGGGCCGCGGCGGAGAGTGACTCCAGGCGCTGCTCCGGGGTCGCCCCGAGGAGCGGACCGGTCGGCAACCGGACGCGCAGGGCGCCCAGTTCGTCGCCGAACCGGTGGCCCCCCGGGGTGTCCATGCCCAGCCGCGCGCCGAGATGGTTCTCCAGTTCCAGGGAGTCCGTGACGCCGAGCGCGGCCAGCCGGGCGCGCAGCGGCCCGAGGTCGGCGTAGAGATGACGGCCCGCCCGCGGGGCGCGCGCGAGGGCCCCGGAGGCGAGCACCGCGTGCTCGACGGCCCCGGCGATCCGCCCGTAGAGCGTGGCGGCGTCCCGCGCCCGCGCCGTGACCGTCCCCGGCTCGTCCAGCGCGTGGGCGGCGGCCGCGGCGACCGGGCCCGCGACGAGGGCGCCGAGCGCGGTGAGGAAGTCGAGGGTCCTGGCGCGCAGCGCGGCCCCGGCCGGCGTGGCCGGGTAGCGGGCGACGGCCAGCGGCCAGGCGGCCGGGAGGAGCGAGCCGACCGCGTCGCTGACGACGGTGACCTCGTCGGGCCACATCCGGGCCGGGCTGAGCAGCACCGTCTCGTGCGGCCGGTGCAGGGTTTCGCTCCAGGTCTCGTCGCTGATGATGTGCAGCCCCTCGGCGACCGCCGCCTCGCACGCCGCGCCGACCAGTTCGGGCGGGGCGACGGTGGCCGTCGGGTCGTCGGCGGGGCAGAGCAGCAGCACGCGCGGGACGCCGCCTTCCGCCCGGATCCGCCGGACCGTCTCCAGCAGGGCGTACGCGTCGGGCACGCCGCCCGCGTCGGCCGGGGCCGGCACGTGGTAGGCGGGCCGGCCCAGCAGCCGGGCCTGCGGCGTCCACCAGGCGGGACACGGCCGGGGCATCAGCACGTCCCCGCCGTACGCGGCGAGCAGCGCGAGGAGCAGCGGCTGCGCGCCGGGGGCCGCGGCCACATCGTCGAGGCCGCTGGGCAGGCCGCGGCGGGACCAGTAGCCGGAGGCGGCCTCCCGGAGGACCGCGCCGCCGCCGGGCGGCTCCGGCGCGGTCCGGCGGGCCGCCGCCGCGCACTCCTCGGCCAGTTCGGGCAGGACGGGCAGTCCCGCCTCGGGGGCGGGCGGGCCGTAGCGTACGGGGCCACGGCCCTCGGGAGCCGTCCGCCGCATATGCGCCACCTCCGGGGCCGCCCGGGGGCCGGCCCGTCCCGTACGCCCGGTATCTTGAGCCCTTTATACGGAGGTTTGTCCCTGTGCGCTTCTCGGGTTCCGCCGCCCCGTCCCCCTCGGGGGGACCGTCCGCCGTACCGGACCGTCCGCTTGATCCGCCCCCGCCGGGGTATCCGCGTGCCATGCCGAACACCGCAGCCGCCTCCGCAGTCCTCAGCCGCACCCGGATCACCGCGCTGCTCGAAGAGTGGGACAACCGGGCCTTCCGCGCGGTCGCCGGCCGGCACTGGCCGGGCGCGGACCCCGTGCTGCCCAAGCTGAGCCGCAGCGCCAATCACGGGCTGCTCTGGTTCGGGGCGGCGGCGGGGATGGCCGCGCTGGGCGGCAGCGCGCGCTCGCGCCGGGCGGCGCTGCGGGGGGTGGCGTCGCTGGCGCTCGCGTCGGCGGCCATCAACACCGTGGGCAAGCGCGCGGTGCGCAGGGAGCGTCCGCTGCTCGATGTCGTCCCGGTGATACGGCGGCTCAAGCGGCAGCCGTTCACGTCCTCGTTCCCGTCGGGCCACGCGGCCTCGGCGGCGGCGTTCGCCACCGGGGTCGCGCTGGAGTCGAAGGGGTGGGGCGCCGCGGTGGCGCCCGTGGCGGCGGCCGTCGCGCTGTCCCGGGTCTACACCGGCGTGCACTATCCGAGCGATGTCCTGGTGGGCGCGGCGCTGGGGGTGGGGGCGGCGTACGCGGTCCGGGGGATGGTGCCGACGCGCTCGCAACTGCCCGCGCCGGGACGGCCGCACACCCAGGCACCCGCGCTGCCCGGCGGCCGGGGGCTGACCGTGGTCGTCAACAGCGCCTCGGGCTCGGCGGACACGGCGTCGCTGGTGCGTGACGCGCTGCCGTTCGCGCGGGTGGTGGTCTGCGCGCCGGAGGAAGTGGACACGGAGCTGGAGAAGGCGGCGGGCGACTGCCGGGCGCTGGGTGTCCTCGGCGGCGACGGAACGATAAACCGCGCCGTGTCGGTGGCCGTACGCCAGGCGCTGCCGCTGGCGGTCTTGCCCGGCGGTACGTTCAACCACTTCGCGTACGACCTGGGCATCGAGAGCGTCCACGACACCTGCCGGGCCCTGACGGCGGGCGACGCCGTACGGGTCGACCTGGGGCGCTTCACCCCCGGCCCGGACGGGGACGGCGCGCCCGGACACTTCGTCAACACCTTCAGCCTGGGCGTCTATCCGGAGCTGGTCCGGGTGCGCGAGCAGTGGGCGCCCCGGATCGGCGGCTGGCCCGCCGGGGTGCTGGCTGCCGCGCGGGTGCTGCGCGCCGAGCACCAGATCGACGCGGAGTTCGAGGGCCGGCGGCGGTCACTGTGGCTGCTGTTCGCGGGCAACGGGATCTACCAGCAGATGGGCCCCACCCCCGGCCACCGGCAGAATCTGGCCGACGGCCTGCTGGACCTGCGTATCGTGCACGGCGGCCGGGCCCCGGGCCTCCGCCTGCTCGCCGCCGCCCTGGCCGGCCCGCTGAGCCGCTCGCCCGTCCACGCGGCGGTCCGGATGCGCCGCGTACGGATCAAGGACATCGCGCCGGGGACGCGGCTCGCGTACGACGGTGAAGTGGCTCCGGCGCCGCGGGAGCTGACGCTGGACAAGGCGATCGAGGCGCTGACGGTCTACCGGCCGCAGGCTCTCCTGTAGCCGCTCCCGGCGGGGATATCCGCTGGACAGCCCCGGGCGCGCGGCGGAGGATCCCGGTCGTGGACATGGAACCCTTCCTGGAGACCCGGCGGCTGCGGTTGCGCCCCTTCACCGACGGCGAGGACGAGGTGGCCCGGGTCGTCGCGCTCGACAACGACCCGAGCGTCCGGCGGTTCATCGACGGCGGCCTGCCCGTCTCCGCCGGCACGGTCCGGGGCGCGACCCTGCCGAGGCTGCTGGGCCCGGGATTCCGGGCGGCCGAGGAGCGGACCACGGGCGCCTGGCTCGGCTGGTTCTGCCTGGCGCCGCGCCCGGCCCCGGAGCCCGGCGGCGCACCGGACTGGCGCGTCGTGGAGTTGGGCTACCGGCTGCGCCGTGCGGCCTGGGGCCGGGGCTACGCCACCGAGGGGGCGCGCGCCCTGGTCCGTACGGCGTTCACCGTGCTGGGCGCGGAACGGGTGACCGCGCAGACCATGACCGTGAACACCGGATCGCGGCGGGTGCTGGAGAAGGCGGGGCTGCGGTACGTCCGCACCTTCTTCGAGGAGTGGCCGGAGACGATCGAGGGGTCGGAGCACGGGGACGTCGCGTACGAACTGACCCGCGGGGAATGGGAGGAGGCCGGGCCGCGCCCACGCGCGTGGCAGGCACCCTGCCCCCGGAGCCCCCTGCCGAGCAGCCGCGGTTCGGTTCCCGACGACCGAATGTCCACATAACAAGACACCTATCTCATCATTCGACATGGAAGCGTAGCGTGGCCGGGACCACTTCACGAGAGGGAGTCCGGTCATGCCGAAGGAGACCGCCGTCTACACGCACGGGCACCACGAGTCCGTGCTCCGCTCGCACACCTGGCGCACGGCCGCCAACTCCGCCGCCTACCTCCTGCCCGAACTGCGGGCCGGCCAGGACGTGCTGGACGTCGGGTGCGGGCCCGGGACCATCACCGCCGATCTGGCCGCGCTCGTCGCGCCGGGCACGGTGACGGCCGTCGACGCCTCCGAGGGCGTTCTCGACACGGCGCGGGCGACCGCGGAGGCCGCGGGCGTGACCAATGTCCGCTTCGCGGTCGCCGATGTCCACTCCTTGGACTTTCCCGACGACTCCTTCGACGTCGTCCACGCCCACCAGGTCCTCCAGCACGTGGGCGACCCCGTCCGCGCCCTGAGCGAGATGCGCCGGGTCTGCCGTCCCGGCGGGACGGTGGCGGCACGGGACTCGGACTACGCCGCCTTCGCCTGGTTCCCCGCCGTACCGGTGCTGGACGACTGGCGGGAGCTGTACCGCAGGGTGGCGCGGGCCAACGGCGGGGAGCCGGACGCGGGCCGCCGGCTGCTGTCCTGGGCGCGGCGCGCCGGGTTCACCGAGGTCACCGCGACCGCCGCGACCTGGTGCTACGCCACCCCCGAGGAGCGCGCGTGGTGGAGCGGGCTGTGGGCGGACCGTACGGTCGCCTCGGCCTACGCGGCGCTCGCGGTGGACGGCGGACACACGACGCGCGAGCGGCTCGCGGAGATCGCCGCGGGATGGCGGGAGTGGGGCGAGGCGGAGGACGCCTGGTTCATGGTGCCGCACGGCGAGATCCGGTGCCGCGCCTGACACCAACTAACCTGGTGGGCATGGAAATCATGGGTACCACGCTGCGCATCTGCGTCGACGATCTGGAGACATCGGTGGCGTTCTACGAACGCCTCACCGGAAGCCCCGCGCTCCGCTTCGAGCGCGGCGGGGTCTCCGTGGCCGCCGTCGGCTGCTTCCTCCTGATGAGCGGTCCCGCCTCGGAGATCGACGTCCTGCGCAAGGTGACGGCGACCATCGCCGTCAAGGACGTCGAGGAGACGCTCATGGTGCTCACCGGCGGCGGCGCCCGCGTGGTCGCGGGCCCGGTGCCGACACCGGCCGGGCGCAATCTGATCGCCGTCCACCCCGACGGCTCGGTCTTCGAGTACGCGGACCGCAAGGTGGTCCCGGGCGCCTGACGGACCGGTCCGGGCAGGCCCCGCCGGCCGGTCGGATATTCCGCACGCGGGCCGGTCCCGCTGCCGTACGCTGCGCTCCTCAAGCGGTGTGGGCCGGCGTGGACCGGCGGGAGGCGAGCGGCGGGATGAGTACTCAGCACACGTACCGGGTGATCGTGCGCGGGACGTGGGAGGGGCTGGCGGAGGAGAGCCGGGTGCGGCTCCTCGCGGAGCTGGACCGGCACGGACTGGCGCAGATGCGGTTCACGCCGGAGGGCTCACTCACGTACGACGCGGCGCTCAAGCACTTCAGCTACCGCTACGAGGTGGTCTCGGACGCGGCGGACGGTGAGGAGATGGCGGGCGCGCTCGCCGAGGACCGCGCCGAGTCGGCGCTGCGGGCGCTGGGCTGCGGCCACGGCGCGCTGCGGTCCACCGTGACCGACATGGACACGATGAAGATCAACCGGAAGGGGTCCAGGACGGCCCCGCGGTGATCGCCCAGCGCTCGTGGTCGCGCCACCGGCCGTCGATGAGGAGGAAGTCCGGCGAGTAGCCCTCCAGCCGGAACCCGGCGCGCCGTACGAGCGCGACGGAACCGGTGTTGGCGGGCTGGATATTGGCCTCCAAGCGGTGCAGACCGAGCGGGCCGAAGGCGTGGCCGAGGACCAGCCCGAGCCCCTCGCCCATCAGCCCGCGCCCGGCCGCGTGCGCGAAGGCGCCGTAACCGAGCGCCCCGCACCGGAACGCGCCGTGGACGATGTTGTTGATGTTGATGAACCCGGCGATGCGGTCGTCCTCCCGCGCGCAGACGAGATGGCCGGCCCGCGTGGGGTCCTCGATGAGCCGCTTCGCGTAGGCGGCGTACGCGGCCGGCTCGTCCGGCGGGAAGAGCCAGGGCCGGTGCAGCTCCGCGCTCGCGCGGGCGTGGGCGGTGAACTCGTCGGCGTCCTCGGGGCGGAACGGGCGCAGATACGTGCGGGGGCCCTCGGCGAGCGGGGTGGTGGGCGTTGCGGGCATCGCGCCAGCTTACGGGCGGGTGCCATGAGCCCGGCCGAACCCACGGCGCCCGGCCGGGGTCACGGCGCCCGGCCGGGGTCACGGCGCCCGGCCGGGGTCACGGCGCCCGGCCGGGCCGCGCGGTCAGGTCAGCGCGGGCAGGTCCAGGGTGAGCGTGGCGCTCTCCGCGTCCAGCACCCCGGGCACGCCCAGCGGCACCGTCAGGGCCGTCTCGCCGTGCCCGAAGCCCAGTTCCTCGACCACCGGCACGCCGAGCCCCCCGAGCCGGTCGGCCAGCACCGCCCGGACCTCCTCGTACGGGCCGCACTCCGCCCAGGAGCCGAGGCCGACGCCGGCGACGCCGTCCAGCCAGCCGGAGCGCAGCAGTTGGGTGAGGATGCGGTCGATGCGGTACGGCTCCTCCCCGATGTCCTCGATCATCAGCAGCCCGCCGGCGGCGGAGGGGCGGGCGTACGGGGTGCCGAGGTCGGCGGCGAGCAGGCTGACGCAGCCGCCCAGGGTGATGCCGCGGGCCCGCCCGGGGACCAGCGCGCGGGCCGTCTCCAGGCCGAGGGTGCGGACGGACTCGGGCTCGAACAGCGTGGCGCGCAGGGACTCCTGGGTCCTGGGGTCCTTGAGGAAGGTGAGCGCGGCGGGCATCGGGCCGTGGAGCGTGACCAGTCCCGCCCGCACGGCGAACGCCTCGTGCAGCGCGGTGATGTCGCTGTAGCCGACGAAGACCTTGGGGCCCGCGGCCCGCATCGCGTTCCAGTCGAGCAGGTCGGCCATACGCTGGGCGCCGTAGCCGCCCCGGGCGCAGAGGACGGCGGAGACGGACGGGTCGCACCACGCCTCCTGGAGATCGCGGGCGCGGTCCGCGTCCGTACCCGCCAGGTAGCCGAGGCGCGGGTGGACGTCCAGCGCGTGGGGCGCCACGACGGGGTCGAGGTCCCAGCCGCGCAGGACGGCGAGTCCGGCGTCGAGCCGGTCGGCGGGGACGGGGCCGCTGGGCGACACGACGGCGACGCGGTCCCCCTGCCGCAGCCGCGCGGGCCGGGTCAGAGGCGCCGTCCTGGGCGTGGGCGGGGGCGTGGGCAGGGGTGTCATGTCGTCAGCTCCAGATGCGGGACATCGGTGCGGGTGACGCCGAAGGTCTGGGCGTACAGGGAGAGTTCGGCCTCCAGCGCGCGGACCATCGTGTCGGCCCTGCGGAAGCCGTGCCCCTCGCCCTCGAAGGCGATGTACGCGTGCGGGATGCCGCGGCCGGCCGTCCGCTCCAGGAAGCGCGTGCTCTGGGCGGGCGGGCAGATCACGTCGTCGAGCCCCTGGAGCAGCAGGAACGGGACGGTGATCCGGTCGACGTGCTGAAGGGGCGAGCGGTCGTGGTACCGGCCGGGGACCTCGGCGAACGGGCCGATCAGCGAGTGGAGGTACTGGGACTCGAAGTCGTGGGTCTCGTCGGTGGCCCAGCCCACCAGGTCGAGGACCGGGTAGATGATCGTGCCGCAGGCGTAGACGTCCGTGCCGGTGAGGGAGGCCGCCGCGGTCCAGCCGCCGGCGCTGCCGCCGCGTACGGCGATCCTGGCGCGGTCGGCGGTGCCCTCGGCGGCCAGCGCCTCGGCGACGGCCGCGCAGTCCTCGACGTCGACCACGCCCCACTGCTCGCGCAGCCGTTCGCGGTAGGCGCGCCCGTAGCCGGTGGAACCGCCGTAGTTGACCTCGGCGACGCCGATGCCGCGCGAGGTGAAGTACGCGATCTCCAGGTCGAGGACGAGCGGCGCGTGCCCGGTGGGCCCGCCGTGGGCCCACACCACGTAGGGCGGCAGTTCGTCACCGGGGGCGCCACGTCCCGGGTGGTGCGGCGGGTAGACGTGTGCGTGGATCTCGCGGTTGTCGGGCCCGGTGAAGGTACGGATCTGCGGCTCGGGGTAGTACGCGGGGTCCACCGGGTCGTGGTGCGCCGAGCCGATGACCCGGGCCTCCCCGGTGGCGGTGTCCACCTCCACGACCTCGTATCCGCTGCGGGGGCTGGCGGCGACTCCGACGACGCGGTCGCCGCGGACCGCGAGGGTGGGCGCCCATTCGGTCCAGGGCCCGGCCGCGTCGACGAGTTCACCGGTCGCGGGATCGAGGATGCCGAGCGCGGTGGAGCCCCGGCCGTGGATGACGGCGATCAGCCCGTTCGCCAGCGGCTGGAACCACCTCAGACCGATCTTCCACAGCGGGCCGCCGAACTCCTCCCGGCGGCCGGGGCAGAGCACCGTGCTCGCGACGACACCGTCGCCGGTCCCGTGCGGGCTGCCGCGGTGCAGCTCCCACCAGTCGCCGATGTCGGTCACGAAGAGCAGGGAGCCGTCCGGCGCCCAGTCGGCCTGCGCGACCGACTCGTCGGTGTCCCCCACGACCGGCCGGACGCCGGTGAAGGGGGCCGTGCCGGTGGCGCCGGGGGCGGCGACCTCGCCCACCATCACCACCGTGCCCTCCCACGGCATCCGCGGATGGTCCCAGGCGATCCAGGCGACGGCGCGCCCGTCCGGCGAGAGCCGGGGTCCGGTGACGAAGCGGTGCCGGTCGTCGGAGAGTTCGGTGACGGCCGTACGGTCCTCGGCGGCCGTGCCGTCCAGCGGTACGGCCACGATCGCCCGCCGCACGTCGGTGGGCCGCTCACCGGTGAACTCCTCCATGACGCACCAGACTTCGCCCCGGTCCAGGTGGATCACCGGGTCGGCCCAGCGCAGCCCGCCGCCGGTGGCCGACACCGGGGTGAGCGGGCGCGGGCGCGCCGCGCCGTCCGGCTCGTACGCGTACAGCCGCTGGTCGGGGAGGTGGACGAAGACGGCGAGCGGGCCTCCGGAGGGGCGGTCGGCCCCCGCCCAGGGCACGCCGCCGTACTCGATCACCCGGCTGCGGACGTCCCAGGGCGCCGGCAGCACCGGCTCCTCGCGGCCGTCGGCGCGGCGGCGCACGAGGGCGCGCCGGCCGCCCTCCGCCGGGCGCGGCTCGGTCCACCACACCTCGTCGCCGACCGTCCCCACGTAATCGGGACGCCCGTCGTGCGAGGCCGCCAGTGCGGCGTCGATGGGGGACGGCCAGGTCCCGTAGGGCCCCATGGGCAGTATCACGGACGTTCCTCGCTCCCCGGCCCGGCGACGGCCGGGCCTGTTCGGGCGGTGCACGGATGTACGCGGACGAACCGGTGTTGACTCAGGCGGACTTCAGATAATGGTCGAGCACCCGGACACCGAAGTGCAGCGCCGACACCGGCACCCGTTCGTCCACGCCGTGGAAGAGCGCCTGGTAGTCGAAGCCGGGGGGCAGCCGGAGCGGGGAGAAACCATAGCCGGTGATGCCGAGGCGGGAGAACTGCTTCGCGTCGGTGCCGCCCGACATGCAGTACGGCACGACGTGCCCGGCCGGGTCGAAGCGTTCGACGGCTGCGCGCAGCTTGGCGAAGGTCGGTGAGTCGACGGGGGCCTGGAGGGCGACCTCCCGGTGGTGGAACTCCCACTCCACGTCGGGCCCCGTCAGCAGGTCCATGGTGGCGCGGAACTCCTCCTCGCCGCCGGGCACCATCCGTCCGTCGATGTACGCCGTGGCCTGCCCGGGGATCACATTGACCTTGTAACCGGCCTCCAGGACGGTCGGGTTGGCGCTGTTGCGCACCGTCGGCTCGACCAGCGCGGCGGCCGGGCCGAGCTTCCCCAGCAGGCCGTCCACATCGAGGTCGGCGGCGTACACGTCGGTCTCTATGCCGTGCAGCACCGCGATCTCGGCGAGCGCCGCCCGTACGGTCGGGGTGAGCCTGACCGGCCACGGGTGGTCGCCGATCCGGGCGACGGCGGTGGCGAGCCGGCTGACGGCGTTGGCCCTGTTCACCTTGGAGCCGTGTCCGGCCCTGCCGTGCGCGGTCAGCTTGAGCCAGCCGGTGCCGCGTTCCCCGGCGCCGATCGGGTAGAGCGCCATGCCGGGGCCCGCGTGGAAGGTGAAGGCCCCGGATTCGCTGATGCCCTCCGTGCACCCCTCGAACAGGCCGGGGTGGTGGTCGGCGAGAAAGCCCGAGCCGTCCACGGCGCTGGCCTCCTCGTCGGCGGTGTAGGCGATGACGATGTCGCGGCGGGGGCGGACCCCGCCCCGTGCCCAGGCCCGGACGACGGCCAGGACCATCGCGTCCATGTTCTTCATGTCGACGGCGCCCCGGCCCCACACCACACCGTCACGGACCTCGCCGGAGAAGGGGTGGACGGTCCAGTCGGCGGGCTCGGCGGGTACGACGTCGAGGTGGCCGTGGACGAGGAGGGCTTCGGCGGACGGGTCCGTGCCCTCGATCCTCGCCACGACGTTGGTGCGCCCGGGGGTGCGCTCCAGGAGGACGGGTTCGAGTCCGGCCGCGGCGAGGCGCTCCGCGACGTACTCGGCCGCCGGCCGTTCCCGGCAGTCCCCGCCGCCCCGGTTGGTGGTGTCGATCCGGATCAGCTCGGAGGTGAAGGTGACCACCTCGTCGAGGGCTGCCGCGTCAAGGGCGGCGCCGGAGCCGCCGGCCGTGCCGCCGTGCTCGCTGTTGTCGCTGTTGTCGCTGGGATCGCTGTTGTCACGGATCTCGCTGTTGTCACTGGTCTCGCTGGTGTCGCTGGCGTTCATGTCAGCCATACTGCTCCTCCACGGCCGACGAAACGATCGTCGTGACCGCTTTGAACGTGCGAATGGCCTCATACATCGTCCCGCTGGTGTACTTGACGCGCCGTTCACCGCTGGGCACGACGCCCGGTACGACCGTGGCGGCGGCCGAGAGATGGGCCGCGTCGCACTCCAGCTCCACGGTGAACGGGCCGCCGTCGACCGGCGCGTGGCGCACCGCGAGTGCCGTCGCCTCCCGGGCGGCGGCGCGGATGTCCGCGGCGGTACGGGCGGGGGTGCGGCAGACGGCCGCGTACCGCGAGACATGGTCCTTCACGGCGACCTTGTGCGCCTCGGGCGCGTAGCCGATGGCGTCCTCACAGGTCAGGTCGTCTCCGGTGATCAGGATGACGGGGACGCCGTACTCGGCGACGACGTGCGCGTTGAGCAGGCCCTCGCTGGCGCGGGCGCCGTTCAGCCAGACCCCGGTGAGGGTGTTGGGCAGATAGGTGTGGGCCAGCACCCCCTCCGTACCGGCACCCGTGTGATAGCCGACGAAGGCGATGCCGTCGATGTCGCCGCGCTGGGCGCCCTCGACCATGGAGAGCGACTTGTGACGCCCCGTGAGCATTTCGGCGCGCTCGTCCAGCCGCTCCAGCAGCAGATTCCGCATGGACCAGTGCGCCTCGTTGATGAGGACCTCGTCGGCGCCGCCGTCGAAAAAGCCGAGCACCGCCGCGTTCACGTCCGAGGTGAAGAAGGGGCGGCACCGCTCCCACTGCGGAGTCCCCGGCAGGACGTCGCCGGGCCAGGTGACCCCGGTGGCACCCTCCATGTCGGCGCTGATGAGGATCTTCACAGGTGGGCTCCGTTCTCCGCCCGGCGCCGCGCGACCGCGCCGGTCCTGGGGGCAGGGCGGGTGTAGACCGACTCAACAGCACGACTGTAAGGTCCCGCGACGAACGGCACCTCCATCACCGGAGTGCCGGAATGTCTCAGGGGGGAGACATGAGATCCATGAGATTCCGGGTGTTCGCACGGACGCGTGGCCGGCTGGCCGCACTGGGGGCGGCGCTGGTCCTGGCCGCCGCCGGAGTGGGGGTGGCGGGACCGGCCACGGTGGCCGCCGCCGCCGACGCGCCGCCCATGGGCACGGTCTTCAATGAGCCGACGGGGGACGCGGCGGCGCAGAACGCCATCAGGGACCGGATCCGCGCGCTGATCGCGGCGGCCGACGAGGGCTCCACCATCCGCATGGCCCTGTACCACCTCTGGGACAGGACGGTCGCGCAGGATCTGGTGACGGCGCACCAGGACCGGGCGGTGCGGGTCCAGGTGGTGCTGGACGAGTCCAGCGTCAGCACCACGGGCATCGATCCGGCCCCGTACAACACGCTCAAGGCGGCGCTGGGCACGGACATCGAGAGCACCTCGTACGTGAAGCTGTGCGCGGCGGGCCGGTCGTGCCTCTCCACCGGGAGCGGCGGCATCAACCACAACAAGTTCCTGCTGTTCAGCAGTGTCGGCGGCGGCGCGGCCCAGCAGGTCGTCGTGCAGACCTCGTCGAATCTGACGCCGTCGAACTACTCCCGCTTCTGGAACAGCGCGGTGGTCGTGGGCGGGAACACCGCCCTGTACACGGCGTACGGCGACTACTTCGTCAAGCTGGGCCGGCAGAACCGGGCCGCCTGGTCGTACACCTACGCCAACGCGGGTGACTACAAGGTGTACTTCTTCCCGCGCGCCGGGACGACCGCGTCGACCGACACGGTCGTCAACACCCTCGACAACGTCGAGTGCGTGTGGACGGACAGCGCGGGCAGCCACCGTTCGGTGATCCGGGCCGCCATGCTGAAGATCACCCGGCAGGCCGTCGCGGACAAGCTGCGCGCCAAGGCCGCCGAAGGGTGCACGGTCGATCTCGTCTACAGCGAGACGGACACGGGGACGTGGAACGCCCTGCACGGGCAGACCCGGCTTGCGACCCGCTGCTACCAGCACGACCACGACGCGGACCCTGCCACGCCCAACCGGATCGTGCACTCCAAGAACATGATGATCGACGGGAAGTACGCCGGATCGGTGACGCGGCTGGTCTTCACCGGCAGCCACAACTGGAGCGGGCCCGCGCTGCGCGACAACGACGAGTCGATGGTGCGCATCACCACGGGCTCGGTGTACGACGCGTTCCTCGCGAACTTCACGCGGGTACGGGCGGCGGCCGCTCCGGGCACCGCGGACAACGTGGCGGCCTGCCGCTGACGGTACGGGCGCCGGGGACACGCGCCGGTCCGTAACGGCGGGGAAGCCCGCGGGAACGCGCGCCGGTCCGTACGGTGCCCTCGCGTGGGGCGCCGTACGGACCGGGGCGGGCGTGCGGGGGTCAGCGCATCCGTGCCGAGGGCCGGTACTCCTCGACCGGCGTCGGGTCGAGGTAGAACCACTGGGCCGTCGGTCCCGGTGTCGCCTCCTGGTCCGCCCAGGGCTCCTGTCCCGCCGCCGGGGTGGGCGGCGGGGCGGGTGCGTCCGGGGTGTTGGGCCGCAGCAGTTCCACCCGTACCTCACCGGTGCCCCGCTGCTGTGCCACGAACTCGTCGATCTGGTTGCGGCAGGCGTGGTCCCAGTGGGTGACGGCGGTCAGATCGAGCCGGATCCTGGGCATCCCGGCGGAGGCGACCTCCTCCAGCGCGTCGATCAGCTTCGGCAGCCGCAGGAAGGTCGCGTTGCCCGCCATGACCAGCTTCGCCGTGTCGTCGGCCACCTCGGTGCGTACCGAGGTCTGCGACATCCGCAGCGCGGCCAGCACGATGCCCGCCGCGAGGCCCACCAGGACGCCTTCCAGGAGGGCGGTGGCGACGATCACGACCGTGGTGAGGGTCATGACGGCGAACTCACCCCGGTCCTGGCGCCACATCTTCGGGAACTCCGCCGGCGCGAACAGCTTCCAGCCGCTGTGCACCAGGACGCCCGCGAGGACGGAGATCGGGATGAGGGCGAGCACCCCGGGCAGCAGCACGGCGAAGGCGAGCAGCCACAGGCCGTGCAGGGTGCGGGAGATCCGGGTCTTGGCGCCCGCCTGCACATTGGCGGAGCTGCGCGCGACGACGGCGGTCATCGGCAGCGCGCCGAGGAGCCCGCAGATGGTGTTGCCCGCGCCCTGCGCGATCAGCTCGGAGTTGTAGCGCGTGCGTGCGCCGGTGTGCATCCGGTCCACGGCGGCGGCCGTGAACAGGCTCTCGGCCGAGGCGATGATGGTGAAGGTGAGCACGGTGCTCAGGACGGCGCCGTTGGCGAGCATCGCGAACTGTGAGGGCCCGGGGACCTGGACGGACGCCAGCAGATTGCCGACTTGGAGGGTGTTGATGTTCACCCCGGGCAGCGAGGCCACCGCCATGCCGCCGGCCACCGCGACCAGCGCGGCGGGCACCTTGTTCACCGGGGCCGGCATCTTCTTCCAGAGGAAGCTGAGGACGACGGTGCCGATGCCGAGCGCGGCCGCGATCATCTTCTGCGGGTCGGCCAGGGTGCTCGCGATCAGCCCGGGGATGCCGAGCATGTTCTCGATCGGTACGCCGATGGCCTTGGCGTCGGCCATCGGGTACGCCTGACTGAACATCAGCGGCAGCCCGATCCCGGCGAGCATGCCCTGCACCACGGCGATGGAGATCGCCTGGAACATCCGGCCGAGGCGGATCAGCCCGAGCCCGATCTGGAGCACCCCGGAGGCCAGCACGATCACGCCGAGGGTGGCGAGTCCGTGTTCCAGCACCGCCTCGGCGACCAGTGCGGCGAGCCCGGCGGCGGGGCCGCTCACCTGGAGGGTGCTGCCGCGCGCCATGCCGACGACCAGACCGCCCACGACCCCGGAGATGATGCCGAGTTCGGGGGGCGCGCTGGAGGCGACGGCCACACCGATACACAGGGGCAGCGCGACGAGGAAGACGACGAAGGACGCGGTGATCTCGGTGGCGAGATCCACTTTCTGCCCGGCGCCCGTCTTCTTCTTCCCGCCCGGCCCGCCCGGCCCGGCCTGCGGCTTCCCGCCCGGCCAGGCCTTCGCCTTCCCGGCGGACCGCGGCGGGCCCGGCGGCCTCGGCGGCGCGGACGGCGGCGCCCCGTACGCCCCCGACGCGCTCCCGTAGGAGTCGGTCGCGTAGGGGTCCGCCGCGTACGCGTCGCTCGCGTGCGGGTCGGTCGCGTACGGGTCGGTCGCGTACGGGTCCCTCGGGAAGGCATCCGCGGCGGAGTACTGCCCCGTCGCCTCGAACGGGTCCGGTATGTACGGATCCGCCGCGGGGTGCGCTCCCGTAGGGGCGAAGTCGGCGGCGTACGGGTCCGCTCCGAAGGCGTCGAACGGATCCGGCCGCGCCGCGCCGTACCCGGGTTCCGGAGCCGGTTCTGAACTGTCCGCACGGCCCGGCCCGCGGCCCGCGTGCCGGCCGCGGTGGCGGCCCGGGCCCGGCGGACCCGGCTGGACGGGGCCGCCGCCGTATCCCTGCCCCGGGCTCAGCACGGGTGCACCCGGAAGCTGTCGTCGTCCTCGTTCAGCTCCCACACCTCGCCGGTGTGGACCTCGTAGTACCAGCCGTGCAGCCGCAGCCGGCCCTCGGCCAGCCGCCGCCGGGCCGCCGGATACTCGCGCAGCGCGGCCAGTTGGACCCGTACGTTGAGCTGCGCCAGCTCCGTGACGAGCGCGTCGCCCGGTTCGGCGGGAGCGGCGCCGGCCACGGGCGCGCGGTCCAGTACGGAGGCCAGCCCCGGCCTGGCGTTCTCCAGCCAGGCCCCCACACCGGGCAGGCCGGAGAGGTCCTTGCCGGAGGCGAGCGCGCCCATCGCACCGCAGTGCGAGTGCCCGCAGACGACGATGTCCCGTACGTCGAGCACCTCCAGCGCGTACTCGACGGTCGCGGCCTCGCCGGAGACGAGGTGGGGCTGGTGCGGCTGGTGCGGCGGGACGATGTTGCCCGCATTGCGTATTTCGAAGACGTCGCCGGGCCGGGCACCCGTGATCAATGCGGGGATGACACGGGAATCGGAACAGGCGACGAAGAGTGCCTGTGGAAATTGCCCGTCGGCCAGTTTCCGATATGTGTCGCTTTCGAAATCGACACGGCGCCGGAACGAGCGGGCGCGTTCGAGCAGAGCCTTCATGGTGCCTCCCCAGGGGGTGGTGGTGGCCGGCGGGTGGTTGCGGGCCAGGACCTGGTTCAACACCGTAGAGAGCGCTACCCAAGGCGAAGGTTAGAGGAACACTAAGGCAATACCATCATTCGGCCGGACTCTGTGACCTGCCTCCCACTCCTGCGAAAACGGTGTTCGCCGCATTCGTTTATCGTACGGTGTTCGCCCCGGCGCGAATACGGGGGAGAACTCGCGTCGGCCGAATTCACGGAGAGACGGAAATACATGACCCTGAGGGCCCTGCTCATCGAGGACGACGAGACGATCGCCGAGCCCCTGGTCGAGGGTCTGGGCCGGTACGGCCTGACGGTGGGTCATGTGACCACGGGCGCGGACGGACTGCGCGGCCCGTACGGCGACATCGTCCTGCTCGATCTCGGGCTGCCGGACATGGACGGCATCGACGTCTGCCGGGGCATCCGGCAGGTCTCGGACGTGCCGATCATCATGCTCACCGCCCGCGGCACGGAGGCCGACCGGGTGCTCGGCCTGGAGCTGGGCGCCGACGACTACCTCGCGAAGCCGTTCAGCGTACGGGAGTTGATCGCCCGCATCCGGGCCGTCACCCGCCGGACCGCGGCCTGGGCCGGTCCGGCCCCGGCGGGCACCGCGCCCATGGGGCCGAACGGCGCCACGGGCGCCTTCGGCGGGATCCCCGCGCCCATCGGGGTGGAGGTGACCCACGGGCGCGGGGCGTTCCCGTACCCGATGCCGACCGCTCCCCCGGCTCCTTCCGCTCCCCCGGCTCCTTCCGCTCCCCCGGCCGCCGCGGCCCCTCCGGCCCACGCGGCGGCGGCCGCTCCGGCCGCGCCGCCGGTCCCGCCCGCCGCGCCGCGCCGGCCCGCCCCGCCGGAACGGGCGCCCGCACCCCCGCGGGTCCGCGAGCCGGCGCCGGCCTACGAGGCGCCGCCGGGCTACGAGACGCCGCCGGGCTACGGACCGGCGGGTGGTCCCGCGGCGGACCCCCTCCATGAACCGCCCGAGGCCGGGTCCGTGCCCCCGCCGTCCGCCACGGGCGCGCTGATCGTCGACCGGCGCACCCGGCAGGTCTGGGTCGGTGAGCGGGCGGTGATCCTCACCCCCAAGGAGTTCGATCTGCTGGCCCTGCTGACCGAGGATCCCGGCGCGGTCTACTCCCGCCAGCAGATCCTCGACCGGGTCTGGGACCCGAACTTCCACGGGCCCACCAAGACCCTGGACGTCCATGTCGCCACGCTGCGGCGGAAGCTGGGGAATCCGGCCTGGATCCAGACGCTGCGCGGGGTAGGGTTGCGGCTCGCCGTGCGGAGCGAACCGCACCAGGAACACCAGGGCCCGGCCGGTGCCGAGCACGCCTTCGACCACCCGGGGTCACGGTTCTGATGACGCGCAGACTACTGGTCAGCTATCTGACCCTCGCCGCTCTTGTCCTGATCTGTCTGGAGATCCCGCTCGGCTACGTCTACAGCCGCGCGGAGCGCGAACGCGCCACCAACGCCGCCCACGAGGAGGCGGAGTCGATCGCCGACTTCGCCTCGCTCTCCCTCGCCTACGGAAGCCCGGAGGATCTCGCGGCGCGGGTCGTGGCCTGTGCCGAGCGCATGGGCGGCCGGGTCCTGGTCGTGGACCCGGCGGGCGCCCCGCTCGCCACCTCGCACCGGCTCGACGCGCGGGAGCAGGCGGGCCTCGCCGAGCGCCCCGAGATCTCCGCGGCGCTGCGCGGCGGCAACGGCGCCGATGTGCGCACCTCCTCGATCGGCGGCGTCAACTGGCTCTCGGTGGCCGTCCCGGTCCGGCACGGCGCGACGCTCCAGGGCGCCGTGCGCCTCATCGTGCCCACCGACGCCGTCGCGCGCGACGTCCACCGGGTGTGGCTGGGGCTGGCGCTCGGCGGGGCCGGGGTGCTGATCGCCGTCGGTACGGTGGCGTTCGCGCTGGCCCGGTGGATCGGCGGGCCCATCCGTGAACTGGAGCGCGCCGCGCGCACCCTGGCGGGCGGCAGCCTGACCACCCCGGCGTCCGTCACCACGGGCCCGCCCGAAGTGCGGGTGCTGGCGGCCACGTTCAACCGTACGGCCGCGCTGCTGGAGCATCTGCTCGCCTCGCAGAGCGCGTTCGCGGGCGAGGCGTCCCACCAGCTGAAGACGCCGCTCGCGGCGCTGCGGCTGCGCCTGGACAATCTGGAACCCGATGTGCCGCCGCATCTGCGGTCCAACCTCGACGCGGCGATGACGGAGACCGAGCGGCTGGCCAGGATGGTCGAGGGGCTGCTCTCCCTCGCCCGGATGGAGGAGACCGCGCTCACCCCCGAGGCGATCGATCTGGACGTGGCGGCGAGTGAGCGCGTCCATGCCTGGAGCGCGCTGTACGAGCGGCACGGGGTCCGGCTGCTGCTGCTCGGCGATCCGATCGGCCATGCGCTGGCTGTGCCCGGGGCCGTCGAACAGATCCTGGACAACCTGCTCTCCAACTCCCTGCGGGTCGCGCCCGTGGGAAGCGCGGTGACGGTGTTCCGGCGGTTCGGCGGCGTCGGCGCCGAACTCCACGTCGCCGACCAGGGGCCCGGGATGACCCCGGAGCAGCGGCGCCGGGCCTTCGACCGGTTCTGGCGCGCGCCCGACGCGCCGAAGGGCGGCACCGGTCTCGGACTCTCCCTCGTCCAGCGCCTCACCCTGGCCAGCGGCGGCGAGGCGCAGCTCCTGCCCGCGCCGGGCGGCGGCCTGGAGGCGGTCATCAGCCTCCAGACCCTGACGCCCCGGCGCCCCGGCGGCTTTCCGCTGCCCATTCCCCACCCGCGCCGCCGTCCGACGGTCGGGGCGAGGGCGGGGGCGGGAGTGGGTGCGGGCGACGGGTGACCCGTACGGGGCGGTGCCGCGCCGTGCGCCCGGCCCCACGCCGTACAGTCGCCCCGTACGGCCGTCCCGGGTCACTGACCGGCGAGCACGAACCATCTCGCCGGGAGGTCGATCCGGGTGCCGTCGGGCAGGTGCTCCGTCTGCGGGAGCGCGGTGTCCCCGCTGGCGAGGATCTCCAAGCCGGCCCCGCGCAGCAGGTCCGGCACCTCCTCGTCGGTCACGCTCGCGGGCCTGAGCCCGTGCTCGAAGACCCGCCGCAGCTTCTCCGGCGGGCCGCCGGGGCTCTCCACCGCCCCCTGGAGCACCGCCTTGGAGGCGGGGGTCAGCTCGGCGACGAAGGCCCGGCCGCGCGTGCCGACCAGCTCCGCGACGGCCGCCGCGACCGCGGGCCGGTCCTGCGGTTCGCTCTGGTGTATGACGGCGCGCATATAGACATTGGTGTCACCGGTGCGCTCGCGCAGCGCGCGTACGGCGTCGTGGTCGACCAGGTTGAGCTGTTCGAACTCGGCCGTCCCCGTGGTGTCGGCGCGGCGTGCGTGTTCGATCGCCGCGTGCGAGAGATCCACCCCGATCGCGCGGGCGAAACGGGTCGCGAGGTAGCGCGTCTGCGTGCCGTTGCCGCAGCCGAGGTCGACCACGGGCAGTGAGGTGTCGGCGTGCGGCACCAGCAGTTCGCTGTGCGGGACGGAGCCGAGCGACGGGTCGCAGTCCCAGATCGCCTCGCCCGGCGCGTCGGAGGTCTCCCGCCAGTACCCTTCCCAGGATTCACGGTAGCGCGACGACACATCCATGTCGGTCCTCCCCATGTCCGGCTCACCAGGTGCGAGTTGTCGCACCGAGGAGTACCGTCCCTGGGGAGCGTGGGGCAAGAGGGCCGGGTGGTTCCTTCACCCGCTCTTCGCACGGACGCGTGGCGCCCGCGGCAGCGCCTGTTCGAACCAGACCGTCTTGCCGTGTGCCGAACTGCTGCTGCCCCACTCGCGGGCGAGCGCGCTCACCACCCGCAGTCCGCGGCCGTACTCGTCGGAACGGCCCGCGCTGAGCAGGGTGGCGGGAGCGGGTTCGTCGTCGAGGACCTCGCAGAGCAGGGCGTCCGTACGGACCAGCCGCAGCACGACCCGGTGCGAGCGGGCGTGGTTCACGGCGTTGGTGACCAGCTCGCTGACCATCAGTTCGGCCGTGTCCACCACCGTGCCGGACAGCTCCCAGCCGAGGAGCCGGTCGCGTACCAGCCGTCGGGCGCGCCCCACCTCGCGCGGGTCCAGGGCGAGTTCGTACTCCGCCACGTCGTCGGCCAGGATGCCGTTGAGCCGGGCCATCAGCAGCGCCACGTCGTCCTTGCGCCCGTCGCGGGTGTTGAGGGCGCGGATGATCGTGTCGCACGCGTCGTTCATCGAGGCGGCGGGGTGGGCGGCGGAGGCGCAGAGCGCCGCGAGACCGTCCCCGATGTCCGCGCCGCGCACCTCGACCAGCCCGTCGGTGCAGAGCACCAGCCGGTCGCCGGGGCGGATCCGTACGGTCGCGGTCTCGAAGGCCACGCCGCCGACGCCGATGGGGGCGCCGGTCGGCACGTCGAGGACTTCGCCGCTGCCGTCCTCGGCGCGGACGAGCACCGGTGGGATGTGGCCGGCGTTGGCGATCTGGACCTCGGAGCGGATCGGGTCGTACACCGCGTACAGGCAGGTCGCCAGGTACTGTTCGCCGAGCCGCTGCGCCAGGTCGTCCAGATTGCGGAGCAGTTGGGCGGGCGGCATCTCCATGGTGGCCATCGTCTGGACGGCGGTGCGTAACTGGCCCATCATCGCTGCCGAGTTGAGGCCGTGCCCCATCACGTCCCCGACGACCAGCGCGGTACGCGACCCGGGCAGCTTGACGGCGTCGAACCAGTCGCCGCCGATCCGGCCGAGCCGGGTGCCGGGCAGATAGCGGGTGGCGATGTCGCACCCCGCCATGCGCGGCGGGACCTGCGGCAGCATGCTGTCCTGAAGCGTCTCGGCGACGTTCTCCTGGTACGTGTACATGCGGGCGTTGTCGAGGACGAGCCCGGCGCGGGCGGCGAGTTCGGCCCCGGTCGTCCGGTCCATGGCGTCGAACGGCTCGCGCTCGGGCCGCCGCATCAGCACCATGAAGCCGAGCACCACGTCACGCGCCTTGAGCGGGACGAGCAGCATGGAGCGGTAGTTGATGAGGGGCCGCAGATCGCGCTTCTCGAACTCGCCGGAGATCCGGTTGCCCTGCTCCTCGCTGATCCGGGTGATGAGCACGGGCTCACCGGTGACCATGCACTGGAAGAACGGGGTGTGTTCGGGGAAGGCGATGGCCTCGCCGACCGGGACCGTGTCGTCCCAGCGGCCCGGCTCGTCGTTGTGTTCGACCCAGACCCGGTGCCAGATGGTCGTGACGTCGGGCGGCCCGTCCGGGAACCCCTCGCCGGCGAGCACGGCGGCGCGCAGATGGGTGCCGGCGAAGTCGGTGAAGCGGGGCACCGCGGCGCTGGTGACCTCGCGGATGGTGCGGGCCAGATCGAGGGAGCTGCCGATCCGGCCGCTGACCTCGTTCAGGAATTCGAGGCGCTCACGCACCTCCGCGTACTCCAGGTCGAGTTCGGGCCGGGGCGCCACCCGCCGCCGGTACGGTGCCGACTCGTCCTCCGGCAATGGGCTCTCCGGGCGTCCCGCCACCCGTTTCGGCACGCCCCAGTCGGGGGTGACCGGGACCCGGTCCTGGTGACTGAACTCCAGTACGGGATAGCCGAGTTCGAGGACCTGGGAGACGATGCGGCCGGCCGCGGCGGGCCCCATGTTGGGCAGGATGTCCGGCAGCCGCCGCGCCAGCCGGTCGGCGTCGGGGAACTCCGTGTGCAGGGCGAAGGCCGGGGTGATGCGCAGCGCGCCGCCGTGCGGGTCGCCGGTCGCCCCGCCGTCCGCGGTCCGGAACTGCGCGGCGTCGGCGGCGAGTACGAGATGGCGTCCGGGGCCCGGACCGACCAGCGGATAGGCCCACCAGAGCACGTCGAGCCTGCCGCGCCCCGGCTCGGAGAGCTTGGCGCACCCGGCGGTCGCGTAGGAGCCGCGGGTGTGCAGTTCCGGGCCCAGTTCGTCGCGGCCGTACCGGATGTCGTGCCCCGGCCCGGACGGCGTGTCCTGGCCGGGTGGAACGTCCTGTCCTGGCCGGCCGTACGGGCCCTCGTCGCCTCCGTGGGCGACGCTCGGCTCGTCCTGGGCGAGGGCGCCGGCCACCGGCATCAGATCCGCCGCCGGCTGGCCCACCGCCTCGTCCCGCGTGGGCCCGAACAACCGCCGGGCCCCGCTCGACCAGTGCGACACCAGTCCGTCGCCGTCCACGACGACCACGGCGAGCGGAATCCGGCCGGCTGCCGCGAATTGCTCGGGCGGCCCCGGCGGAATACCCCTGTCCATGGGTGGGAGGCTCCTTCCCTGCCGCCGGGATCCGCGGCTCCGCCTCCACGGTACGCACTTCGGCACAGGTTGCGCCGGGCAATGAACTAATCGGTAGTGCGCCCGCGCACAACCCCTTGTCCACCGGAGTTCACTGAATTCCGGTCAGTCCTCGTGGCCCAATTGCAGATCGCGTTCGGTACGTCCGCCGCCCGCCATCCGGAGCACGGTGGCCACCGGAGGATAGCCCGCCGCGATGACCGTGTACTCGCCGGAGGAGAGATCGACGAAACGGAACGTGCCGTCGGCGCCGGTGGTCAGGGTGTCCACCACGTTGCCCGCCGCGTCGAGCAGGGTGACCCTGGCGTCCTCGACGGGCCGCCCGCCCCCGGCCCGCACCGTGCCGCGCAGCACCGCCCCGCCGGCCAGCTCGATGTCCTGCCGGGTCTCCCGCGACGCCTGCACGGTGACCGGGAGCGCGGCGGGCCGGAAGGCGGGGGCGCTCGCGGCCAGCGTGTACTCGCCCGCCACCAGCTCCGAGATCACGTAACCGCCCTCGCGTCCGCTGCGGGTGGTCGCCACGACGTCGCCGCGGACGTCGGTGAGGGTCACGGCGGCGTCCCGTACGGGGGTGCCGTCGGCGGTCACCACGGCGCCCGCCAGCCGGCCCGCGCCGCCGAGGACCACGTCCAGTTCGACGGGGCGTTCACCGACGGTCACCGTGACGGCCTGCGGCTGGTGGCCGCCGGCCGCCGCGATCATCACATACGAGCCGGCCCCGGGCACGCTCAGCGCGTACCGCCCGTCCTGGCCGCTCGCGCCGCGCCCGATCTGCTGTCCCTGGACGTCGATGAGGGTGAGGGCGGCGCGGGGCACGGTGGAGCCGTCCGGGTGCTGGACGGTGCCGCAGACGGCCACGCCCGGGACATACGCGGCGGGCGCCGGGACGTACGCCGCGGGCGCCGCCGGGGCGTACGCGAGGGACGGCTCCGGGACGTACCCTGCGGGCACCCCCGGCACCGGCGGCGCCCCGGCGGCGGGCTGGGCGGCGCGCGGCGGCGGGACCGCGGCCGGCTCGGCGGCGGTGGGCTCGGCGGCGGAGGCGTTCTGGGACACCAGCGGTTTCTCCTTGAGGAAGAAGGCGGTCAGCAGGCCGAGCGCGAGCACCGGCACGAGATAGAGGAAGATCCGCGGCATGGCGTCCGCGTACGCCTGGACATAGCCGTCACGCAGCGCGGGCGGCAGGGCGTGGACCGTCTGCGGGGTGATGGACTCGGGGCTCGGCAGATCCGCCCCGGCGGGCAGCCGGTCGGCCAGCGCCCCGGCGAGACGGCCCGCGAAGAGCGTGCCGAAGACGGCGGCGCCGACGCTGCCGCCGATCTGCCGGAAGTAGTTGTTGGCGCTGGTGGCGGTGCCGAGGTCGGCGGGGCGTACGGAGTTCTGCACGGCCAGCACCAGCACCGGCATCACCAGGCCGACCCCGAGCCCGAGGACCGCCTGCGCCACGGCGCAGAACACCAGGGACGTGTCGGCCTCCAGCCGGGACAGCAGCCACATCCCGACGGCGGCGACCGCGGAGCCGAGCACGGGGTAGATCTTGTAGCGCCCCGTACGGCTGACGAGTTGCCCCGCGAGGACGGAGGAGACGACGATGCCGCCCATCATGGGCAGCATCAGCAGCCCGGACTCGGTGGCGCTGGCCCCCTCGACCATCTGGAGGAAGGTCGGCAGATAGCTGGCCGCGCCGAACAGCGCCACCCCGGCGATCGCGCCCAGCAGTCCGGTGACGTTGAAGACGGAGTCGCGGAAGAGGCGCGGCGGGATGACCGGTTCGGCGGCGAAGCGCTCGACGACCAGGAAGAGCACCGACGTCACGACGGCGCCCGCGGCGAGCGCGAGGATGACGCGGGAGCCCCACGCGTACTCCGTACCGCCCCAGCTGGTCAGCAGCACCAGGCAGGTGGACGCGGCGGCGAGGAGCAGCGCCCCGAGGACGTCGAGCCGGGCGCGGGCGGCCGGTTTGGGGAGCTTGAGGACCACGGTGACGACGGCGAGGGTGACCAGCCCGAAGGGCACGTTGAAGTAGAAGCACCAGCGCCAGGAGGCGTGGTCGGTGAAGAAGCCGCCGAGCAGCGGCCCCGCGACGGAGGCGAGCCCGAAGGCCGCCCCGATGAGCCCCATGTACCGGGCGCGCTGCCGGGGGGGCACGATGTCCGCGATGATCGCCTGGACGCCGATCATGAGTCCGCCCGCGCCGACGCCCTGGAGCGCGCGGAAGGCGATGAGCTGGTCCATCGTGCGGGACCAGCCGGCCAGCGCGGAGCCGATGACGAAGACGACGATCGCGAACTGGAAGACGCCCTTGCGGCCGAGGAGGTCGCCGAGCTTTCCGTAGACGGGCAGGCCGATCGTGGCGGTGAGCAGATACGCGGTGATCGCCCAGGACATCCGGTCCAGGCCCTGGAGTTCGCCGACGATCTTCGGCAGCGCGGTGGCCACGATCATCTGCTCCAGCGAGGCCAGGAGCAGCGCGAGCATCAGACCGAGGAAGACCAGGCGGATCCGGCGGGGGCTGAGCGGGGCGGCGGGGGCGGCGCCCGGGGCGGGGGGCGCGGGGGTGTCCGGGCCGGCGCTCCGCGGGGTGGGCCGCCGCCCGGCGGCGTCGCCGTGCCCGTCCCCGCCATGGGCGGCTCCGCCGTCGCCTTCGACGGCCGGCCCGCCCTCCGGCATCAGAGTGGTCCCACCCACGTACTGCTCCCCTCGTCGCACCTGCGCGGCGTCATTCTTCGCATTGGCCGCCGAGCAGGAGCAAGCGGAAGACTCTCCCCCGAAGAGGAGTGTGACGGTGGGAAGTTGAGAGGAAAAGGTGGCAACGAGGCGCTCATCAGGGGCTTTCCCGCGACGCCGGGCGCCGGGGGCGCACTACCGCGCCGCGGGGAAAACCACTCGAAACGGTGAGAGAGGGTCAGCCCTTCTCGGTCTCCGTGGCGAGCTTGGCCAGCAGTTCGTCGTAGATGCGGCCGAGCCCCTTCGGCGCGAAGGTCCGCTCGAAGAATCCGCCGATGCCGCCGGCGCCGTCCCAGACCGTGCTGACGACGGCCTTCGAACGGCCCTCGCCGGCCGGGGTGACGGTCCAGGTGGTGACCATCGAGGAGTTGCGGTCCTTCTCCACGAGCCGGCCGTCGCTGGGCTCGGTCACCTCCAGCAGGCAGTCGCGCACCCGCTTGCTGGTGGCCTGGAGCCGCCAGTGGACGAGGGTGCCCTCACCGTCGCCGCCCTCACGGACCTCGTACTCGCTGAACTGCCCCGGGAGGAGCTTCGCGCGGGTGTTCTCGTAGTCGGCCAGAGCATCGAACACCGTCTCCGGGTCCGCCGCGATGATTCGCTCCGTCGTGGCCTCGACCTGCGCCATGGGCTCTTCCTCCAGCACTTGGTTCTTCAGTGGGGTGCGGCCAGCCAACCACCCCCTGGCACACCGGCCCAAATCCGGGGTCGCGGCGATCAAGGGAACAAGTGTTCTATTCTGTCGCCAGTGCTACCGAGGAGGCACCCATGCGCTGGGACAATCTGGCCGAAAGCCCACCCGACATCCCGGAGACCGGAACACCCGGAACACCCGGAGCGGGCGGATCCCCCGGACCGACCGGCACACCGGGGCCGCCGCCCGGGGAGATCGCGCTCTTCGGCACGGCCGCGGTGACGACGCGCACCTTCGACACCCCGGAGTTCCGAGGCATCACGTTCCACGAGATCCGGGCCCGTTCGATCGTGAACCGGGTGCCGGGCGCGTCCCGTATGCCGTTCGAATGGACGGTCAACCCGTACCGGGGCTGCACCCACGCCTGTGTCTACTGCTTCGCCCGCAAGACCCACAGCTACCTGGACCTGGACACCGGTCTGGGCTTCGACTCACAGATCGTCGTGAAGGTCAACGCGCCGGAGCTGGTACGCCGCCAACTGGCCTCCCGCCAGTGGCAGGGGGCGCACATCGCGATGGGCACGAACGTCGACTGCTACCAGCGGGCCGAAGGCCGCTACCGGCTGATGCCGGGGATCATCGCGGCGCTGCGCGACCACGCCAACCCGTTCTCCATCCTCACCAAGGGGACGCTGATCCTCCGCGATCTCGATCTGCTGCGCGAGGCGGCCGCCGTCACCGACGTCGGCATCTCGGTCTCGGTCGGCTTCCTCGACCAGGAGCTGTGGCGCACGGTCGAGCCCGGCACCCCCTCCCCCGAGCGCCGTCTCGACGTCGTACGGACCCTGACCGGCCAGGGCATCGGCTGCGGGGTGCTGATGGCCCCGGTCATCCCCTTCCTCGGCGACAGCCCCGAACAGCTCAGGGAGACGGTCCGGGCGATCGCCACGGCCGGCGCCGCCTCCGTGACCCCGCTCGTGCTGCATCTGCGGCCGGGCGCGCGCGAGTGGTTCATGGCGTGGCTGGCGCGGCACCACCCGCATCTGGTGGCCCGGTACGAACGGCTGTACGCGGACGGGTCGTACGCCCCGAAGTGGTACCAGCGCCGCATCACCCGCCAAGTACACGAACTGGCCGACGAGTTCGGCATCGGCCCCGCCGGCAGCGGCACAGCCCGCCGAATCCGCACCGCACCCGCGGCGCCGCCGCTCCAGGAGCCCGGCGGGACCCAACTCACCCTGCTGTGACGGGGGGGCAGCGTTGCCGTGGCCGTGCGATGTGGTGGCCGGATCCCGAGACTACGGGAGCGCGCCCCACGTGCCGGACATGCCGCGGGCGTTGACGAGTCCGTACCGGCCAACTCCTTCGAGTTCGTCGACAGGACAGCCGACCCGAGGGGCGCGGCGCCCATCGCCGTGGCCGCGCTCGGCCCGGCCAGTACCCGGGGGTCCAGTCGGGGCGGCGGCCGCTGAGCCCTACCACCCGGTCCAGCAGCGGGGCACCCTGCGGGATGTCGACCGGGGGCCCGAACAAGCCGTCCCCCGTCGGCCTCGAACCGTCGGCGGCCCCGGCCCCGGCCGGGGCCGGCAGCGCGTACGACGCCTGGAGCCCCCTCTCGGCCAGGTGGTACGCCTGGCCAGTGCTCCGCGCCAGGTCCCAGCCGTGGATCTGCACCTCATTGAGGCCGAAGAGCCCCGCCACCGCACCCGGCAGGTCCACGCCGCCGACCCGCGTGTCGCCGTCCCACGCCTCGGGGACCCGCCAGGCCCTCGGCCAGCTCGTCGAGCTGCCGGGGCAACGCCTCACGCCAGTCGTCGCGCGGCACGGGACGGGCCGCAGTGGGCGCCGTATCCGTCGTCGGCCCCAGCCGCTTCTTCGCCGCGTCGCGGAACGCCGCCGTCAGCCCGAGCAGGTGCGCGAGCATTTCCCGCACCGCGTACTCGGGACATGGCGCCGGGTTCTTGAGCTGGTCATCGGTGATCGCGCCCAGCAGCCCGGCCACCGCGGGGCACGCGGGCCCGAAGTCGAGCGGTTCCTCCTTGGTCTGTGTGTTCATGCAGAGGTGGACCGGCCCGGCCCCATCGCTCCGGTCCTGTCTCGAAGGGCGGTCGTTCTTGGCCGGAAACGACCCATGTAGGTACGATCCGTTCGATCCAGACCCGACAGCGACGCCGTGCCGGATCGAACCATTCACCGAGACGGAGCGAGTGCCGTATGTCCGAACACCCTCATGGATCCGCGCAGGCCATAACCGCAGCTCAGGAGGGTCTGGACGGCTGGCGGGCAGCGCGGCGGACCGCCGTGACCGGGCCCGTCGGCAACCTGGCGCTGATCGAGACCCGGTGGCTGGCTCCCGGAGCGGACCCCGTTGAGGAGAAGGCGCGGGCCGCCGCCCCCGACGGTGTGACCGTCACCACTGTCCTGCGGACCAACATCCACACCGGCGAGCCGGAACACGCCCTGCGCTTCTGGGACCCGGACGCCCCGGCCATCCGGCACTTCTCGCACATCGACACCTTCCCGTTCCGTCCGGACTGGGTGATCGAGGCGACCTTCACGCCGGTCTCCGCCGACCGGCGGGTGCCGTTCGAGCACATCCGGGACAGCGGAGGCAGCCGCGACCTGGTTGTCCCCGGCGACATCCACGTCACCCTGGACTGCGTGGACTACACGCTGTCGGCCTTCGACGACGACGGAACACTCCTCCTGGTCTTCGGTGACCCGACCAACGGAAACGAGACCTACGGCGCCGGCCGCTTCCTGTTCGTCCCACGCGAACCGGACAGCGACGCGACGGGCGGCAATACGGTCGTACTGGACTTCAACCGTGCCTTCGTACCGCCGTGCGGATTCTCCGCTCAGTACAACTGTCCACTGCCGCCGCGGCAGAACCGGCTGCACCTGCCCGTCGAGGCGGGCGAGAAGAACCCGGTCTTCCGCGACGGCTACACGGTCCACTGAGCTCACCGTCGATCAGGAGAAAAAGTGATGAGAAAGTCCGTACCGCTGCTCGGTGGCACCCTGACGGTCGCCCTGTCCCTCGCCCTCACCGCCTGCGGCTCCGGCTCCGGCGGCAAGAACCCCTCGTCCAACGGCTCGTATGACAAGAACGCCACGGTCGGGATCGGCTCGCTCTACGAACCGCAGAATCTGGACAACACCGGAGGCGGCGGGCAGGGCGTGACCGAGGCGCTCAACGGCAACGTCTACGAGGGCCTGTTCAAGCTCACCGACAGCGGCAAGGTCGAGAAGCAGCTCGTCAAGGACTACACCGTCAGCCCGGACGGCCTCACGTACACCTTCGAGCTGCGCGACGGCGTGAAGTTCCACTCGGGCAAGGCACTCACCTCCGCGGATGTGAAGTCCAGCATCGAGAAGGTGACCGCCCCGAACTCCCAGTCGGCGCGCAAGAGCAGCTTCGACGTGGTCAAGTCGATCACGACCCCGGACGCCACCACCGTCAAGGTGACCCTGTCGTCCAGGTCGATCTCGTTCGTCTACAACCTCAGCTACGTCTGGATCGTCAACTCCGAGGCCAAAAACCTCAAGACCTCGGAGGACGGCACAGGACCGTACACCCTGGACAAGTGGGCCCGGGGCTCCGCGCTCAGTCTGGCGCGCTTCCCGGGCTACTGGGGAAAGCCCGCGACCAACGCGAAGGTCGTCTTCCACTACTACAAGGACGCGACCGCCCTCAACAACGCGCTGCTCACCAACGCCGTGGACGTGGTGACCAGCGAGCAGAGCCCGGACGCCCTCGACCAGTTCAAGAACAACCCGAACTACAAGGTCAACGACGGGAATTCGACCACCAAGCTGCTGCTGGCCTTCAACGACCGGGTCAAGCCGTTCGACAACGTCAAGGTGCGCAAGGCCGTCACCTCGGCGATCAACAACAAGAAGCTGCTGGAGTCGGTCTGGGGCGACCACGGCACGCTGATCGGCTCGATGGTCCCGCCGACCGACCCCTGGTACGAGGACCTGACCAAGGTCAACCCGTACGACGTGGCGCTCGCCAAGAAGGAACTCGCCGAGGCCGGCTACGCGAAGGGCTTCAGCTTCACACTGGACACCCCGAACTACGACCCGCACCCGACGGCAGCCACCTTCATCAAGTCGGAACTGGCCAAGGTCGGCATCAACGTCAAGATCAACATCATCACGCCGGACGAGTGGTACACCAAGGTGTACAAGAACCACGACTTCAGCGCGACGCTCCAGGAGCACGTCAACGACCGCGACGTCGTCTGGTACGGAAACCCCGACTTCTACTGGGGCTACGACAACAAGCAGGTCACCGAGTGGGTGAAGCAGGCCGAGCAGTCGGACACCACCGACCGGCAGACGGCGCTGCTGAAGAAGGCCAACAGGAAGATCGCCGAGGACGCGGCCAGCGACTGGCTCTACCTGTACCCGCAGATCGTGGTGGCCAACACCAAGCTGTCGGGCTACCCGCTCAACGGCCTGAACTCGCAGTTCTACGCTTACGACATCAAGAAGAGCTGATGGCCCACCCCGCCGTGCGGGCCCGGCCTCCGTACCGGGCCCGCACGGCGGAATCCCCACTCCCGTCGATCGGTCCCCTACGCTGATGATCTCCTACCTGCTGCGGCGGCTGGCCTTCCTGGCCGGCTCACTGTTCCTGGCCAGCGTGGTGCTCTTCCTCCTGCTGCGGCTGCTCCCCGGCGACCCGGCGAACTCCCTGCTCTCGGTCGGCGCGAGCCCGGAGCAGATCGCCGCGGCCCGCCGCGAGATCGGCTCGGACCGCCCCCTCCCGGAACAATTCGCGCACTGGCTGCACCAACTGGCCACCTTCGACCTGGGGAACTCGTTCGTCAGCTCGCTCCCCGTCGGTCCGGAGATCACCTCCCGGCTCGATGTCACCGTCCCGCTGACGCTGCTCTCCTTCCTGCTGGCCGTGGTGATCGCGGTCCCGGTCGGCTTCCTCGCGGCCCACCGGTCGGCCACCTGGTACGGGACGCTGATCAGCGGGGTCTCCCAACTGGGCATCGCCGTACCGGTCTTCTGGATCGGGATGATCCTCATCACCGTGTTCGCGCTGCGCCTCGGAATGCTGCCCGCCGGGGGCTTCCCGCAGGACGGCTGGGAGCGCCCCGGGGAAGCGCTCACATCGCTGGCCCTGCCGGTGATCACCGTCGCCCTGGTGATGTCCGCCGCGCTGATCCGCTACGTACGGTCCGCGGCCCTGGACATCCTCGGGAGCGACTATCTGCGCACCGCCAGGGCCCTGGGCTCGTCCTTCAGCCGTGCGATGTGGCGGCACGGAATGCGCAACGGCGCCGTGCCGGTCGTCTCGGTCCTCGGCATCGAACTCGCCACCACGCTGCTCGGCGCGGTGGTGGTCGAGACGGTGTTCGCACTGCCGGGGCTGGGCAGTCTGCTCACCCAGGCGGTGGCCCAGCACGACTACCCCACGGTCCAAGGGGTGCTCTTCGTGAGCACCTTCGCCGTACTGGTCATCGGATTCCTCAGCGACCTCGCCCAACGGTTCATCGATCCGCGGCTGCGCGGCAGGCTGTCGGGAGGCACCCGATGAGCGAGACCGAAGCCACTGCCCCCGGTTCGGGTGCGCAGACGGACACGACGATGCCCGTCCGGCCTCCGCGAGCCCCACGCACGCGCCGTTCGCCCGCCCTGGTGTCCGGCTGCGTCCTCGTCGGGCTGATCGTCGCGGTCGCGCTGGTCTCGCTGTTCTGGGTCCCGTACGCCCCCGAGGACACCTCGGGCGGCCGCCTCGCGCCGCCCGGCCTGCCCCATCTGCTCGGCACCGACAAGCTCGGTCGCGACCTGCTGACCCAGCTGATGACCGGGGCGCGTATCGCCCTGGAGGCCGGTCTCGGCGCGGTCGCGATCGGGACGGTGCTCGGCGTCTGCGCGGGTCTGGCCGCGGGCTTCGCCACCCGCTGGCTCGACGACACCCTCTCGACACTGCTGGACGTGCTGATCGCGTTCCCCACCCTGCTGCTGGCCATGCTGATGGTGGCGGCCCGGTCGGCGTCGCTGAGCTCCGCGATTCTCGCCATCGGGCTGGCGATGACCGCCGTGGTGGCCCGGCTGACCCGGGTCCTGGTCAAGCGGGTGCTGGCGCAGGACTACATCACGGCCGCCCGCACCTCGGGCACGTCCTGGCCGCGCGTCATCACCGGCCATGTGATACCCAATATCTGGCCCACGCTGGTGGTGAGCCTCGCCCAGCAGTTCGGCCTCGCCGTCATGGCCGAGGCGAGCCTGTCGTTCCTGGGCCTCGGCGCCCCGCCGCCGAACGCGTCCTGGGGGCGCATGCTCCAGGAGGCGCAGGCGACCGTATTCACCGCTCCCACCGGGGTCATCGCCCCCGGAGTGCTGCTGGTCGTGCTCGTCGTCGGCGTCAACCTGATCGCCGACGGGCTGCGCGACACGCTGGATCCGACCCGGCGGAGGACCCGATGAACGTACTTGATGTCGACGGACTGTCGATCCGCACGGAACAGGGCCGGGCCCTGGTCTCCGACCTGTCGTTCTCGATCGGCGCGGGCTCCCGGCTCGGCCTGGTCGGCGAGTCGGGTTCGGGCAAGTCCCTCACCACACTCGCCGTCATGGGCCTGCTGCCGCCGGGCATGGCCGCCGTCGGCAGCGTCATCCTCAGGGCGGATCCCGACGGGCCCGGAACGGAGGTCATCGGCGCGACCGAGCGGCGACTGACCGCGCTGCGCGGCCGGGCCGCCGCCGTGGTCTTCCAGGAGCCCCTCACCGCACTCGACCCGCTGATGCGGATCGGTGGCCAGGTGGCCGAGCCACTGCGCCGGTGGCGCGGGCTGCGCGGGACGGCGCTGCGCCGCGCGGTGGAGGAAGCCCTCGACCAAGTACGTCTCCCGGAGCCGGACCGGATCACCCGCGCCTATCCGCACGAGATCTCCGGCGGGCAGCGCCAGCGGGTCGCGCTCGCCATGGCCCTCGCCTGCGAACCGGCCCTGCTGATCGCGGACGAGCCCACCACCGCACTGGACGTCACCGTCCAGTCCGAGGTGCTCGCGCTGCTGGACGGGCTGGTCTCCCAGCGGGACATGGCGCTGCTTTTCGTCAGCCACGACCTCGCCGTGGTCTCCACCGTCACCGATCATGTCCTGGTGCTGAAGGACGGGGCAGCCGTCGAGTCCGGGAGCGTGGACGACATCGTGCTGCGCCCCCGGCACCCGTACACCCGGGACCTGGTGGACAGCGCCCGGCACCTGGAAAGCGCACTGGAACGGATCGTCCGATGACGCCCGCGGAAGCCCGCAGAAAGGATGGTGGACCAGTGACCACCCCGATCCTCGCCGCGGACGACGCGGGCTTCGCCTACCGTGGCGCGGCCCCCGTACTGCACGGCGTCTCGCTCGACATCACCGCCGGCCGCAGCGTCGGTCTGGTGGGCGAGTCGGGGGCCGGCAAGACCACGGTGCTGCGGCTGCTGCTCGGCCTCACCCGGCCCACCAGCGGGAGAATCCTGTTCGACGGTGACGAACTGGGGCTCCGGGACCGCGAACAGATGCGCCGCTTCCGGCGCGGCGTGCAGAGCGTGTTCCAGGACCCGTACTCGTCCCTGGACCCCCGGCAGCGGGTCAGCGGAATCGTCTCGGAGCCCTTGCGCTCACTGGGCCTGGTTCCCTCGTCCCGCCGGTCCCGGGAGGAGGACCCCAGGGTCGCCACCACGCTGGAGGCCGTCGGCCTCCCGGCGGACGCCGCGGGCCGCTACCCGCACGAGTTCTCCGGCGGCCAGCGCCAGCGCATCGCCATCGCCAGGGCCACCGTGTGCGACCCCCGGGTACTGCTCGCCGACGAGCCGGTCAGCGCCCTCGACGTCACCACCCGGGTCCGGATCGTCGACCTGCTGCTCGAACTCAAGGAGACCCGGGGGCTGACCATCGCGATGGTCTCGCACGACCTGTCGGTGGTCGCGGCACTGTGCGAGCGGACGGCGGTGCTGGAGCACGGACGCGTCGTGGAGCAGGGCGACACCGCGTCCGTACTGGGCTCGCCCGCCCACCCCTACTCACGACGGCTGATCGCCAGCGTGCCGAGGCTTCCGGCACGGCGGGAACCCTGAGCCGTACGGCAGGAACCCCGAGCCGCACCGCCACAGGGTTCCCGCCGGGGCCGGGGCCCAGCTTCAGCCGCGTAGCGGCTCGTACGCGGGCAGCGTGAGGAAGTCCGCGTAGTCGTCGTCCGGCGCGACCGTCGGCAGTAGATCGTGGGCCTGCTGCCAGCGGCCCGCGGCGAACGCCTCCTCGCCGGACTCGGCGCGGATCGCGACGAGTTCGTCGGCGGCGAGCTACCGAGCCAGCTCCGGGGTGGCCCGTACGGTGCGGCTGTCGTGCTCGAACTCGACGCCCGCGTTGATCCACTGCCAGATCCGCGAACGCGAGATCTCCGCGTGGCCGCGTCGAAGGACGCCTGCGCGATCGGCGCCAGATCCGGATGGGCGGCCCAGGGGCCGCGCTTGTCCCGAGCTGCCGAGCATTTGCGCAGGCCATGGCGTTGCAGGGGGCGAGGGACGTTGGGCACGTTCCGTTGCGAGAGGCGGGAACGGAGAGCTGCCCCTGCGCACGTCGGAGCGCAGACACAGGGACGGCCAATTCCAGGAGATCAGTGCGTTCAGCTTGGCCATCCGGGCGGCGACATCGGCGGCGGACGGGTCGGCCGCGGCGAGGTCGAGCTTTCCGGTCCCCGGCTTCGCGGTGATCAGGACGTGTTCGACGGGGCGCTGCTGCAGCCCGCCCTCCGCGGCGATCGCCTCACCGCGTCCCGCCTCACCGATGCGGAAGTCCTCGGCGGTCGCCGTGTTGGTGCCCACAGAGATGCCGATGCCGAGGCACAGGGCGACGAAGACGAACCAGCCGACGATGCCCCGCCAGGGGTGGGCGGCGCTCCGACGAACCATGCGCACGGGAAGATTCTTCATGTCATCCATGCTCTTCGTCGGGGGTGCGGTGCCGACAGCAGCGACCGGTTGAACTTGAGGTCCACCGACTGGTGGACCCCCGTCCGGCTCAATGGAAGCTGAGGGTGTGTAAGACCGTCACGTTTGTCCGGGCAGGTGACGTCCGCCGGGTAGTCATGTGGACGACGCGGCTCCTTTGCTCTGGTTTTTGATCATCTGCCGGAGGCCGGTGCGGGCGGCGTTGTGGCAGAAGTACAGCCCGAAGTCGACCAGCGCGCCGGCGCCGGATCGCCGTCCAGATGGAGATGGCGCTCCGCCAGATGCCGGCCGCGCGGGCGCATCACGACCGTCGCGAGCTGATCCGCGTCCTTGAGGGCGTACGACTTGCCCGAGCGCGAGTCCGTGGTACGGCTGGGTTTGTGTCCGGGGTCGTATGGTCGCGTGTGCCTGCCATGGGCAGTGCGTACCCCCATTCCGTCGTCGTCGGTCCACGGAGTGGCGCTCAGCAGTACCTGATGGCGCGTCGTGCCGGTCGCGGCACCAGGCCGTGTTTGAACCTTGATCAGGGCGAATCAGCTGAACGGCTGGTCCTCGTTGAGTGCCTGGCCAGCCGTTTCAGCCGCCCCGAGTGTCCGGCGTCACCTTCGCCAGAACAGATGGTGTGTCACGCCGCTCGGGCTGGGCACGACCTCCAGGTGGAACCGGTCGAGCAGCTCATCAGGGGACTCCCACAGCCGTAGTCCGGACCCGAGCTTTACTGGCGAGACCGCGACATGCATGGTGTCGACGAGGCCGGCATCAAGGAACTGCCGGATGGTGGTAACCCCGCCACCGAGTCGGACATCCTTGCCCTGCGCCGCTTCCCGCGCCCGTTCGAGGACCGTGCCCGGGCCGTCGTCGACGAAATGGAACGTGGTGTCGGAGAGCGTGAACGACGGACGCTCGTGGTGGGTCATGACGAACACCGGCGTGCGGAACGGGGGCTCCTCACCCCACCAGCCGCACCACTCATGGTCCTGCCAGGGACCGCGCTGGGGCCCGAACTTGTTGCGGCCCATGATCTCGGCACCGATGTTGCGTGCGAAGTCTCGGGTGAAGTAGTCGTCGAGGCCCCGGCTCCCGCCGGGATCCGTGCGCATGGGCCAGCTCGCCGTGGCTCCGGCCCAGGCGAACAGCCTCTCGGGATGGTCGAGGCCGAACGGCCGCTCAAGGCTCTGGTGCTCACCGGCACCGATACCGTCACTCGAGACGTTGAAGTTCATGACTCTCAGCAGTTGATCCATGTGTTCCTCGTCAGGTCCTGTCGCGTCATCGTGCGGCGAGGCGCCGCACATTATGACGTCGAACGGGACGTGGCCGGATCGACAGCGGCCCGCAACTTTTTTCCAAGGCGCGTCAGGAAGCAGCCCCGCCGGCCGTGAGGCCGTGACGGACGCGGACGGCCCGGCGGTCCAAGGCCGGGTTCTGACCGAATAAGCCAGCAGGATCGTCACCAGCCGCGAACGGCGAGGGTCACGTCCGGCGACGTGCGGCGGGGTCGCGTTCGGCGACATGCCGGGCGACCGCGTCGACGCCGGGCCGAGCATACCGCTCCAGGGAGCGGACCGAGGTGTGGCGGGAACGGGCCGGCAGCATCGGCGTGGACGTGCCGCCCTCGACCTCGTGCGTCCAGGCACTGTGGCGGAGCCGGTGCGGCGTGAAGCCGTCCAGGTCCTCGATGTCCTCGGTCGAGGTGCGGGGACTGGCCGGCAGCCGCGTGTCCTCCTCGAAGATCTCCTCAGCCCGCCGGTTGGACAGCCGGGCGCGACCGGTCTCCGGGCACACGTCGAGCGTCGGCGTTCCGGCGGGGGCCCTGCGGTCGGTGAGGAACAGCGGGCCGCGGGTGCGGCGGGCGATCAGGCGGGGCAGCGGCTGGGCGCGCCGGCGACAACCCACCCGGCCTGGACCGGCCGACCGTCCTGGCGGTCGGCCCCCTCCTGCCGCCTCTTCAAGGCCGACCTCGGCATGACCTTCCCGCGGTGGCGCACACAACTGCGCCTCTGCCACGCCCTGGTCCTGCTGGCCGAGAACCCCCGGTCACCACCGTGGCACATCTGTGCGGCCGGTCGTCCGCCAGCGCGTTCTCGGCATCGGCCCAGCGGGCCGCGGCACCCCTACCGCACCCGCCCGAGGAGTCGGGCGCGCCATCGCCGTCCTGACCGCCGGATTTCCCCGGCATGGCGGCGAGGACGTGTCCTTCCCGGCGGGCGCCGGGAGCCCGGCGAGACACTGGAGGAGTGCGCGCGATGGCTGACGCGATCCGGGCCGCCACCGAGAGGCGCTTCCTGCTTCAAAGGGGCCCGCTCGCGCTGCTGCTGGCCCAGTGGGTCACCGCAGCCTGACGGAAGCGGATTCCTGATGCCGCCGCGATCGAGGAGGGTCAGGCGCGGGGGATGCGCGCGAGTGCCTCGGCGGCCGCTGTCGTCAGGCGGGGGTGGTCCCTCGCCGCGGTCAGGACGGGGCGGGCGCGGGTGTCGCCGAGGTGGCCGAGGCCCTCGACGCAGGCGAGTGCGACCCGCCAGTGCGGCTCGTCCGGCGCCAGCAGGCGTTGCAGGGTGGTGATCAGCGCCGGTACGGACTCGGGGGCCCGTAACTCGGTGAGCAGCCGCACGGGGTGGAGCGCGTAGGCCGTCCGGAGTCCGTTGGTGGCGAGTGCGGCGGCGGCGCGGGAGGTGCGCGGGTCGCCGAGCCGGGCCAGGGCGTAGGAGGCGGAGACGCACCGCTCCGGGTCGCGGTGGTTGAGGAGCAGCACCAGCGCCTCGAAGGCCCGCCGGTCCCCCGCGCAGCCGAGCCGGAAGGCGGCGATCTCCCGCGCCCACAGGGGCTGTCCGTGCTGGACGAGGACGTCGGCCAGCGCTTCCCGGTCGTCGGTGCGGATCAGCCGCTGGTACACGCCGGAGCCCCCGGACTCGTCCCTGGTCCGGTCGGCGAGCGAGCGGAAGTCCTCGTCCATGGGGCCAGGATATCGGCGCCCACCAGCGGCAACTACCGCCCGACCGGCCACTCTTGACGCCCGCGGGTGCCGCGCGCCGGCCGGGTGACCGAGGCCACGGCGGCCCAGCTCTGGCGCGCTCGTTACCCGTGGGTTAACCTCAGATGAGCGGATGACCTCCGCCGCTCACGAGGGCCTGGTGACGCAGCCGTTCGTGAGTGTGGTCGGCGGTGCTGTCGGTTCGGCACCGCACCGTACGGCGCGGCCACGGGACAGGGCCCGCCGTCGTTCCATCGCGCTTTCCATGCCGTGCTTGCGCGCGACGCGTTCCGTGTTCCGGGCACGTGCCCCCTACACCGTCCCCGCGCGCCCCTCCCGTGGCGCCCCGCGCGCCCTTCCAGTCGTCACTCTCCCCTGGAGTCCCCTGATGGACATCCCTCTCTCCCCCGTCGCCGTCGTCGGTCTCGGCACGATGGGCACCGGTATCGCCGAGGTCCTGGCCCGGGCGGGCCGCGAGGTCATCGGCATCGACATCAGCGAGGCCGCCGCCCGCCGGGCCGTCGCGGCCCTGGAGGCGTCCACCGCGCGGGCCGTCGAGCGCGGCCGGATCGGCGCGGCGGAGCGGCGGACCGTCCTCGCGCGGTTCCGTACCTTCTCCGACCTGCGCGCCGCCGCCGACGCCGCGCTGGTGATCGAGGTGGTGCCCGAGTCGTACGAGACCAAGGTGCGGGTGCTGCGCGAGCTGGACGGCGTCGTCGCCCCCTCCGCCATCCTCGCCACCGGCACCAACGCCCTCTCGGTGACCCGGCTCGCCGCTGACACCGCCCGGCCCGAACGCGTGCTGGGGCTGCACTTCTTCAACCCGGCCCCGGCGATGAAGCTGGTCGAGGTGGTCTCCTCGGTGCTCACCGCGGACCGCGCCGTCGCGGCCGTCACCGCGCTCGCCCGCGAACTGGGCAAGGAGCCCGTCGCGGTGGGCGACCGGCCCGGCTTCGTCGCGGACGGGCTGCTCTTCGGCTACCTCAACCAGGCCGCCGCGATGTACGAGGCCGGATACGCCTCCCGTGAGGACATCGACGCGGCGATGCGGCTGGGCTGCGGCCTGCCGATGGGGCCGCTCGCACTGCTCGACCTGATCGGGATCGACACCGCCCGTACGGTCCTGGAGGCGATGTACGCGGCCTCGCAGGACCGGCTGCACGCCCCGGCGCCGGTGCTCAGGCAGCTCGGCGACGCCGGGCTGACCGGCCGGAAGTCGGGGCGCGGCTTCTACACGTACGAGGCGCCGGGCAGCGCCGTCCCCGTACCGGACGCGCTCACGCCCTCCCCCGTCGCGGGCGGCGCCCCGGGCCGGCCGGTCGGCTCCGTCGGCGTCGTGGGCTCCGGCACGATGGCGGCCGGGATCGCCGAGGTCTTCGCCGTGGCGGGGTACGACGTGGTGCTCGTCGCCCGGAGCCCGGAGAAGGCCGCGGCGGCCAGGGACCGGATCGCGAAGTCCCTCGGCCGTTCCGTCACCAAGGGCAGGATCAGCGCCGGGGCCCGCGACGCCACGCTGGCGCGGATCGTGCCCGCCGATTCGCCCGACGCGCTCGCCGCAGTGGATCTCGCGGTCGAGGCGGTGGCCGAGGACCTGGAGGTCAAGCGGTCGCTCTTCGGCACGCTCGACAAGGTCTGCCGGCCCGGCGCGGTGCTGGCCACGACGACCTCCTCGCTCCCCGTGGTGGCCTGCGCCCGCGCCACCACCCGCCCGGCGGACGTCGTCGGCATGCACTTCTTCAACCCGGCCCCGGCGATGCGGCTGGTCGAGGTGGTCCGTACGGTCCTCACCTCCGACGAGGCGCACGCCACCGTCCGCGAGGTGGCCGCCACGGTCCGCAAACACCCGGTGGAGTGCGGCGACCGCGCCGGTTTCATCGTGAACGCGCTGCTCTTCCCGTATCTGAACAACGCGATCAAGATGGTCGAGCAGCACTACGCGACGCTCGACGACATCGACGCCGCGATGCGGCTCGGCGGCGGCTATCCGATGGGCCCCTTCGAACTGCTCGACGTGGTCGGCCTGGACGTCTCGCTCGCCATCGAGCGCGCCCTGCACCGCGAGTTCCGCGACCCCGGACTGGCCCCCGCGCCACTGCTGGAGCGGCTCGTGGCGGCGGGCTGCCTGGGCCGCAAGTCGGGGCGCGGCTTCCGTGCCTACGCGCGGCGCTGACCCGGGCGCGGAGCGGGGCGCCGCCCCGGACGGACCGCCCGGCCCGGAACCGGAGGCTCCGGGACCGGGCGGTCCGCCCCCGCGGGCGCGCTCTCCTGCGCCGATGCAGTACGTTCACCTCATGTCCCAGCCCGCCAAGTCCCCCCGTACGAGCACCAGGTCCGACGCCCCGGAGAGCGCGGCGGGCACCCGTGCCGCCGCCCAGCGGCTGAAGATGCGCCGCGAACTGGCCGCGGCGGCGATGGAGCTGTTCGCGACGAAGGGGTACGAGGCGACGACCGTCGACGAGATCGCCGCCGCCGCGGGAGTGGCACGCCGTACCTTCTTCCGGCACTTCCGCTCCAAGGAAGAGGCGATCTTCCCGGACCACGACGACACCCTCGTACGGGCCGAGGCCGTGCTGAACGCCGCGCCCCCGCACGAGCACCCCCTCGACACGGTCTGCCGGGGCATCAAGGAGGTCATGCGGATGTACGCGGCCTCCCCCGCGGTCTCCGTGGAGCGCTACCGCCTGACCCGGGAGGTGCCCACGCTCCGGGAGCGCGAGATCGCCTCGGTGGCCCGCTACGAACGGCTGTTCACCCGCTATCTGCTGGGCCACTTCGACGAGCGCGACCACACCGACGGCAACGACGACCCGCTGCTCGCCGAGGTGGCCGCCTCCGCCGTCGTCACGGCGCACAACCATGTGCTGCGCCGCTGGCTGCGGGCCGGCGGCGAGGGCGATGTCGAGGGGCAGCTGGACCACGCCTTCGCGATCGTCCGGGACACCTTCGGCACGGGCATCGGCGCGGGCCGGGCCATGGGCCGCGCCCCGCTGCCCGCCACGGCCACCGCGCGCGCCACCGGGGACGTGCTGGTGACGGTGGCGCGCACGGACGCGCCGCTGGACGAGGTCATGCGGGCGATCCAGCGGGCCCTCAAGGACGCGTGAGCACTCCCCGGTAGCGGCGCGCGCCCCGCGCCGGGCCGAAGGCCGCGGCCACGGCGGCGGGTATGACGGCGGCCGTCCCGTCGTCCGCCGAACCCGCCGCCGCGTCGGCCGCGCCACCGGTGACCGGCCGCGCCCCGCCAGGCCGTACCCGTAGCCCCGCCAGGCCGTACCCATCCCCGTACCCCCTGCCCGTCCGCGCACCCTCGCTTGCGCCCCCGTCGCCCCGTGAAAGTGATACGTACCGGCGGCCGGGCGGTAGGGATTGCTCATGCGTGCCACGAGCCCGACAAGTGAGACAGAAATTTGGCACCCAGTGCCTTGCCAGGTGTCACGGGGTGCCATACGTTGAAGGTGTCCGGCTGTCCCCGCAGGCGTATCCCGCCCGCGTCCCGGACGCCTGCGTCACAGGCACCCGCACCTCCGCGCCCCCGATCAGCGCGGTCCGCCGTACCCGCCGGACCCGCGATATCGGCACCGCCCCTCCACCGCAGTCACGCACGCGACCCCTCGCACTCGGATCCCCGCCCGGATCCCCGCTTCGCCGGAGGCACCACCGTGAAGGACATCCTGGACGCGATCCAGTCGCCGGACGCCGTGTCCGCCGACTTCGCCGCTCTGCCCCTGCCCGCCTCGTACCGCGCGGTGACCGTGCACAAGGACGAGACGGACATGTTCGCGGGTCTGGCCACCCGGGAGAAGGACCCCCGCGCCTCGCTCCACCTCGACGAGGTGCCGGTGCCCGAACTCGGGCCGGGCGAGGCCCTGGTGGCCGTCATGGCCAGTTCGGTCAACTACAACTCCGTCTGGACCTCGATCTTCGAGCCCGTGCCGACCTTCGGTTTCCTGGAGCGGTACGGCAGGCTCAGCGACCTCACCAGGCGGCACGACCTGCCGTACCACGTCATCGGCTCCGATCTGGCGGGCGTCGTCCTGCGGACCGGACCCGGCGTCAACGCCTGGCGCCCCGGGGACGAAGTGGTCGCGCACTGCCTCTCCGTCGAGTTGGAGTCGTCCGACGGGCACAACGACACGATGCTCGACCCGGAGCAGCGGATCTGGGGGTTCGAGACCAACTTCGGCGGTCTCGCGGAGCTGGCGCTGGTGAAGTCCAACCAGCTCATGCCCAAGCCCCAGCATCTGAGCTGGGAGGAGGCGGCGGCACCGGGGCTGGTCAACTCGACCGCGTACCGCCAGCTCGTCTCCCGCAACGGCGCCGGGATGAAGCAGGGCGACAACGTGCTGATCTGGGGCGCGAGCGGGGGGCTCGGTTCGTACGCCACCCAGTTCGCGCTCGCGGGCGGGGCGAACCCGGTCTGTGTGGTGTCCAGCGGCCACAAGGCCGAGCTGTGCCGGCGGATGGGCGCCGAGGCGATCATCGACCGGTCCGCCGAGGGGTACCGGTTCTGGAAGGACGGGGAGCGCCAGGACCCGCGCGAGTGGAAACGGTTCGGCAAGCGCATCCGCGAGCTGACCGGCGGCGAGGACGTGGACATCGTCTTCGAGCACCCGGGGCGCGAGACGTTCGGCGCCAGCGTGTACGTCACGCGCAAGGGCGGCACGATCGTCACCTGCGCCTCCACCTCCGGCTACACCCACGAGTACGACAACCGCTATCTGTGGATGTCCCTCAAGCGGATCGTCGGCTCGCACTTCGCCAACTACCGCGAGGCATGGGAGGCGAACCGGCTCGTCGCCAAGGGGAAGATCCACCCGACCCTGTCGAAGGTGTACCCGCTGGAGGAGACCGGCCAGGCCGCGCACGACGTGCACAGCAACCGCCACCAGGGCAAGGTCGGCGTGCTGGCGCTGGCGCCGCGCGAGGGCCTGGGCGTGCGCGACGAGGAGCTGAGGGCCCGCCATCTCGACGCCATCAACCGCTTCCGGGACCTGTGACCCGCCCCCTGTCCGAACGACCGGCCGCCCGACCGACCGAACCTCTGAGGGTTTCCACATGATCGATCGTCACAAGGACCGGCCCTGGCTCATGCGGACGTACGCAGGTCACTCGACCGCCGAGGCGTCCAACGAGCTGTACCGGCGCAATCTCGCCAAGGGCCAGACCGGCCTGTCCGTCGCCTTCGACCTGCCGACGCAGACCGGCTACGACCCGGACCATGTCCTCGCGCGCGGCGAGGTCGGCCGGGTCGGGGTGCCGGTCGCGCACCTCGGCGACATGCGCCGGCTCTTCCAGGACATCCCCCTGGAGCGCACCAACACGTCGATGACCATCAACGCCACCGCCATGTGGCTGCTGGCGCTCTACCAGGTGGTCGCGGAGGAGCAGGGCGCGGATCCCGCCGGGCTGCAGGGCACGACACAGAACGACATCGTCAAGGAGTACCTGTCGCGCGGGACGCATGTCTTCCCGCCGGGGCCCAGTCTGCGGCTGACCACGGACATGATCACGTACACGGTGCACCACCTGCCCCGGTGGAACCCCGTCAACATCTGCAGCTACCACCTCCAGGAGGCCGGGGCGACCCCGGTCCAGGAGATCGCGTACGCCATGTCCACCGCGATCGCCGTGCTCGACGCGGTGTTCGCGTCAGGACGGATCGCCGAGGAGCGCAGGGGGGACGTCGTCGGACGGATCTCCTTCTTCGTCAACGCGGGCGTGCGCTTCGTCGAGGAGATGTGCAAGATGCGGGCCTTCTCCCGCATCTGGGACCGGATCACCCGGGAGCGGTACGGCATCGAGGACGCCAGGCAGCGCCGCTTCCGCTACGGCGTCCAGGTCAACTCCCTGGGGCTGACCGAGGCCCAGCCGGAGAACAACGTCCAGCGGATCGTGCTGGAGATGCTGGCCGTCACGCTCTCCAAGGACGCCCGCGCCCGCGCCGTACAGCTCCCGGCCTGGAACGAGGCGCTGGGGCTGCCGCGCCCCTGGGACCAGCAGTGGTCGCTCCGTATCCAGCAGGTGCTCGCGCACGAGAGCGACCTGCTGGAGTACGGGGACCTCTTCGACGGCTCGCACGTCGTCGAGGCCAAGGTCGCCGAGCTGGTCGAGGGGGCCCTGGCGGAGATGGACCGGATCGAGGAGATGGGCGGCGCGCTGGCGGCCGTCGAGTCCGGCTATCTCAAGTCTCGGCTGGTCGCCGCGCACGCGGAGCGCCGGGCCCGGATCGAGTGCGGCGAGGAGCGGATCGTCGGCGTCAACTGCTACGAGTCCACGGAGCCCAGCCCGCTGACCGCGGATCTCGGCACGGCGGTCATGACGGTCGACCCGGCGAACGAGGCCCGGGTGGTGGCGGCCCTGGGCGCCTGGCGGGACGCGCGCGACGAGACCCGGGCCGCCGACGCGCTGAGCGCTCTGAAGAAGGCCGCCGCCTCCACCGAGAACCTGATGGCCGCGACCCTGCAGTGCGCCCGCGCCGGGGTGACGACCGGCGAGTGGTCCTGGGCGCTGCGCGACGTGTTCGGCGAGTACCGCGCGCCCACGGGGGTGGCCGGGGCGCCGCTCGCGGTGAGCGCCGAGCCGGGCACGCCGCTCGCCGCCGTACGGGAGAAGGCGGCCCGTACCGCCGGGGAGCTGGGCGCGGGGCGGCTGCGGCTGCTGGTCGGCAAGCCCGGTCTGGACGGGCACTCCAACGGGGCCGAGCAGATCGCCGTACGCGCCAGGGACGCCGGCTTCGAGGTGGTCTACCAGGGCATCCGGCTGACTCCCGAGCAGATCGTCGCGGCCGCGCTCGCGGAGGACGTGCACTGTGTGGGCCTGTCGATCCTGTCGGGCTCGCATACCGCGCTCGTGCCGGACGTGCTCACGCGGCTGCGCGCGGCCGGCGCGGGCGAGCTCCCGGTGATCGTCGGCGGGATCATCCCGAACGCCGACGCCGAGGCGCTGCGGGCGGCCGGCGTGGCCGCCGTCTTCACCCCGAAGGACTTCGGGATCACGGAGATCATCGGCCGTATCGTCGACGAGATCCGGCAAGCCAACAGACTCGACCCCTTGGAGGTCCGCCCATGACCGCGCCCGCCACCCCCGGGATCCCCGCGCCCGCCCCGTCCGGGAGCCCCGCGCCGGGGAGCCCCGCCCGGAACCGGCTGCGTCCGCGCCGCTCCTGTCTCGCCGTACCGGGCTCCAATCCGCGCTTCCTGGAGAAGGCGCAGGGGCTCCCGGCCGACCAGGTCTTCCTCGATCTGGAGGACGCGTGCGCGCCGCTCGCCAAGGAGGGCGCCCGGCACACCATCGTCGACGCGCTCAACAAGGGCGACTGGACGGGCAAGACACGCGTCGTACGGGTCAACGACTGGACGACGCACTGGACGTACCGCGACGTCATCACGGTGGTGGAGGGCGCGGGGCAGAACCTCGACTGTCTGATGCTGCCGAAGGTCCAGGACGCCCAGCAGATCGTCGCCCTCGATCTGCTGCTCACCCAGATCGAGCGGACGATGGGGTTCGAGGTCGGCAGGATCGGCATCGAGGCGCAGATCGAGAACGCCAGGGGGCTGGTGAACGTCGACGCGATCGCCGCCGCCTCGCCCCGTCTGGAGACGATCGTCTTCGGCCCCGCCGACTTCATGGCCTCGATCAGCATGAAGACGCTGGTGGTCGGGGAGCAGCCGCCCGGCTACGGCGCTGACGCCTACCACTACATTCTGATGCGCATCCTGATGGCGGCCCGCACCTATGATCTCCAGGCGATCGACGGCCCGTACCTTCAGATTCGCGATGTGGACGGGTACCGCGAGGTGGCACGGCGGGCGGCGGCGCTCGGTTACGACGGCAAGTGGGTGCTGCACCCCGGTCAGATCGAGGCGTCCAACGAGATCTTCTCGCCCTCGCAGGAGGACTACGACCACGCCGAGCTGATCCTCGACGCGTACGAGTGGCACACCTCGGCGGCGGGCGGCGCGAAGGGCTCGGCCATGCTCGGCGACGAGATGATCGACGAGGCCAGCCGGAAGATGGCGCTGGTGATCTCGGGCAAGGGCCGGGCCGCGGGCATGCGGCGTACCACCAGCTTCGAAGCGCCGGAGGGCTGAGCGATGCGGTTCGGACGCACCTTCGAGGAGTTCGAGGTCGGCGCGGTCTACAAGCACTGGCCCGGCAAGACGGTCACGGAGTACGACGACCATCTGTTCTGCCTGCTCACCATGAACCACCACCCGCTGCACCTGGACAGCAACTACGCCGAGAACACGACGGACTTCGGGAAGAACGTCGTCGTCGGCAACTACGTCTACTCGCTGCTGCTGGGCATGTCGGTGCCGGACGTGTCGGGCAAGGCCATCGCCAATCTGGAGGTGGAGTCGCTCAAGCACGTGGCGCCCACCTTCCACGGCGACACGCTGTACGGCGAGACGCTGGTGCTGGACAAGACACCGTCGAGGTCCCGGAGCGACCGGGGTGTCGTGCACGTGGAGACCAAGGGCTACAACCAGGACGGCACGGTCGTCTGTGTCTTCCGCCGCAAGGTCATGGTCCCGACGGAGAGCTACGTCAAGGAACGCGGCGGCGAACAGCCCGGCCGCCCTCAGCCGCAGGAGAAGTGACGTCATGAGCCGACTCGCCCAGACCGCGGGACTGACCGAGATCCAGCGGGAGATCCTGGCCACCGTGCGGGACTTCGTCGACAAGGAGATCCTGCCGGTCGCCACGGAGCTGGAGCACCGCGACGAGTACCCGACCCGGATCGTGGAAGGCCTGCGGGAACTGGGGCTGTTCGGGCTGATGATCCCCGAGGAGTACGGCGGTCTCGGCGAGTCGCTGCTCACCTACGCGCTCTGCGTGGAGGAGATCGCCCGGGGGTGGATGTCCGTGTCGGGCATCATCAACACCCACTTCATCGTGGCGTACCTGCTCAAGCAGCACGGCACGGCGGAACAGAAGGAGACGTTCCTGCCCCGGATGGCCGAGGGCACCGTGCGTGGCGCGTTCTCGATGTCGGAGCCCGGGCTCGGCTCGGATGTCTCCGCGATCACCTCGAAGGGGGTCAGGGACGGGGACGCGTACGTACTGAACGGCCAGAAGATGTGGTTGACGAACGGCGGCACGTCGAATCTGGTCGCCGTGTTGTGCCGGACGGACGAGGGCCACCCGGAGGGCACGGCCCCGCACCGGTCGATGACCACGTTCCTGGTGGAGAAGGAGCCGGGCTTCGGTGAGGTACGGCCGGGGCTCACCGTCCCCGGGAAGATCGACAAGATGGGGTACAAGGGGGTCGACACCACCGAGCTGATCATGGACGGAGTACGCATTCCGGCCAATCGGGTCCTCGGCGGGGCCACCGGCCGAGGGTTTTACCAAATGATGGACGGGGTGGAGGTGGGCCGGGTGAATGTCGCGGCACGTGGTTGCGGCGTCGCTCAGCGCGCCTTCGAGCTGGGTGTCTCGTATGCCCAGCAGCGTCACACTTTCGGCAGGCCCATCGCCCAGCACCAGGCGATCCAGTTCAAGCTGGCCGAGATGGCTACCAAAGTCGAGGCGGCCCATGCCATGATGGTCAACGCGGCACGCAAAAAGGACTCCGGGGAACGAAACGACCTGGAGGCAGGGATGGCGAAGTACCTCGCCTCCGAGTACTGCAAGGAAGTCGTCGAGGACGCCTTCCGGATCCACGGCGGTTACGGCTTCTCCAAGGAGTACGAGATCGAGCGCCTCTACCGCGAGGCACCGATGCTGCTGATCGGCGAGGGTACCGCCGAGATCCAGAAAATGATCATCGGGCGCCGACTGCTGGAGGAGTACCGATTCCAGGGTTAATTATCGTCTTTGATCCGCTTTGGTGGCGAAGAAAATCACACCCTGTGGTGCTCTCCCGCAAGCTTCAAGCCGCCCGACTCGGCTGCTGGCTTGCTCAGTTGCGGCTTGTAACCAGTACCATCGCTGAAAAGCCGCCGTCCCCCGTTGCCAGCGCGGCATCATCCGCTACGAAGGTCATCCATGCCCCACAGCCAAACCTCTGCACCACGCGGTCGTGTCCGCATCGCTCGCGGAGCATCGCCGTGGCTTCTCCCGACCGTCGCCACCGCGGCGATCGGACTGGCCCGCGCGCGCAGCTCCAAGCGTGCGGCAGTCCTCGCTGTGCCCGCCACCGCGCTCGCGGCGGGCATGCTGTGGTTCTTCAGAGACCCGGAGCGCGAGATCACGCAGGGCCGGGTCATCTCCCCGGCCGACGGTGTGGTGCAGAGCATCATGCCGTGGAAGGACGGGCGCACGCGGGTCGCCATCTTCATGAGCCCGCTGAACGTTCATGTCAACCGCGCTCCCCTCGCGGGAACCGTGACGTCCGTGGAGCATGTCCCCGGAGGGTTCGTCCCGGCGTTCAACAAGGAGAGCGAGAACAACGAGCGCGTCGTCTGGCACTTCGACACCGAGCTGGGTGACATCGAGATGGTGCAGATCGCCGGCGCGGTGGCCCGGCGCATCGTCCCGTACCTGCCCCAGGGGACCAAGGTGGAGCAGGGCGAGCGCATCGGCCTGATCCGCTTCGGCTCGCGCGTCGACATCTACCTTCCGGAAGGTGTCGAGGTCGCCGTCGAGGTCGGCCAGACCACGACCGCAGGGGTGACTCGAATTGACCGTGATTGATCCCGACACACAAGCAGGGTGGGCCGCGGAGGCCGAGGCGGAGGCCGAGGACGACGCGGAGGACATGCCGCTCTCACTGCGGCTGTCGATAGCCGACACCCTCACGCTCGGTAACGCCACCTGCGGCTTCATGGCGGTCTACTTCACCACGACCGGCATCCTGATCCCGCACCTCACGGGCAGCGACGAGAGCGGCATGGCGCGGCACTCCGCCGCGACCGCCGTGATCCTGATGCTCGCGGCGGCGATCTTCGACCTGTTCGACGGGCTCGTGGCGCGCAAGCTGCGCAGCTCCCCGATGGGCGCGGAGCTGGACAACCTCTCCGACCTGATCAGCTTCGGTCTCGCCCCGGCCTATTTCGTACTGGTGTACGGAATGGTCGCGGACGACGCGCATCAACGGGTCTCGGCGCTGGCCGCGGTCGTGGTGCTGCTGGCCGTCGTGCTACGGCTGGCGAGATTCTCCTGCGTGACGATGAAGGACGGCATGTTCCAGGGGATGCCGTCCCCGTTCGGCGCGCTGACGGTCGTCTCGATCGTCCTGCTGGAGCTGCCCTTCGTACCGACGACGCTCGCGATCGTCGGCGTGGCGTGGCTGATGGTGAGCCGGGTCGAGTACCCGAAGCCGCGGGGCGTCCTCGCGGTGGCCATGCTCAGCTGGATCGTGGCCGCGATGGGGCTGCTGGCGGCATGGGCGTTCGACGCGCCCGGCGGCCAGCTGCTGCTCCAGACGGGCTGCGCGCTCCAGGTGGTGACGGGCGCGGTGATCCCGCTCTTCGCCACGGCACGGCGGGTGAACACCTTCCGCGGCAACCGCCGCGAGGCGCGGGCGGCGCAGCTCCCGTAACGCACACGCGGACGGCACAAGGGAAGGGCCCGGGCGGACAGCGCCCGGGCCCTTCCCTTGTGCGGCGGTGTTCTTCGTACGAGGTCCTTCGTACGAGGCTCTTGTGCTAGCTCGGCTCGCTCAGCTCAGCTCAGCTCAGGAAGTCGCGGGCGATGTCCGTCGCCAGGCGTTCCAGCAGCGGGCCCGCCTGCGCCATGCAGCGGGCCGGGTCCGGTTCCAGGGCGGTGAGGGCGTAGGCGCGGGCGATCCCGGCCCGGTCCAGTGCCTCCGGGGGCAGGGCCAGCCGGCCGCAGACCGCGATGGTCTCGACGCCCTGCGCGCGGGCCGCCGCCGCGACGCCCGCGGGCGCCTTGCCGTGCAGGGTCTGCTCGTCGAGCGAGCCCTCCCCCGTGATCACCAGGGTGGCCCTGGCCAGGGCCGGGGCGAAGCCCAGCACGTCGAGCATCACCTCGATGCCGGGGCGGAAGCCTGCGCCGAGTCCGACGAGCGCGCCGTAGCCGATGCCGCCCGCCGCGCCCGCCCCTGGCGAGAGCGCGAGAGCGGCGGCCCGGGGGCCGACGGCCGCGGCCAGCACCGTGGCGTAGTGGGCGAGGGCCGCGTCGAGGACGGCGATGTCCTCGGGGCCCGCGCCCTTCTGCGGACCGTAGACGGCGGGGGCGCCCTGGGGGCCGGTCAGCGGGTTGTCGACATCGCTGGCGAGCACGACCTCCGTTCGGCCGAGCCGGGCGTCCAGACCGGAGAGGTCGGCGGTGGCCAGCTCCCGCAGTCCGCCGCCGCCCGGGCCGACGGGCTTGCCGTCCCCGTCCAGGAAGCGCGCGCCGAGCGCCGCGAGCATCCCCGCCCCGCCGTCGGTGGTGGCGCTGCCGCCCACGCCGAAGACGATGGTCCGCGCGCCCGCGTCGAGCGCGGCGCGCAGCAGTTCGCCGGAGCCGTACGTCGTGGCGGTGAGGGGGGCGAAGACACCCTCGGGAAGGTGCTGGAGCCCCGACGCCTCGGCCATCTCGATGACGGCCGTACCGTCCCGCAGGGCGTAGGCCGCGGTGACCGGGTCGCCCAGGGGGCCGGTCACCCGTGTCTCGTGCCGCTCGAAACCGGCCGCCACGGCCGCCGCGACCGTGCCGTCGCCGCCGTCCGCGACGGGCAGCGTCTCCACCGGCACGTCGGGGGCGACCCGCCGGAGCCCGGCCGTCACCCGCTCGGCGACCTGCGTCGCCGTGAGCGATCCTTTGAACTTGTCCGCCGCGATCAGTACCCGCGCGGTCGTGGACACCGCTCCGTCCGTCACTATGCATCCCTTACGTTCGAACAGGCAGTCGCGCCGCTCCGACCCTATCCGTACCCGTGGATTCTGCACAGAAGCGGCGGCGCGGACGGGAAGCGGTACGGGCTCCCCGCGTCCCCCTCTCCCGGATCCGCCGCCGGAGTTGACTTTCACGTTGCCTGAACCTCGACAATCACCGCCATGGACAGCACTACAGGCTCCACTCCGGTGGACATCTCGATCGGCCTCTTCCAGCCCGAGCTGCTGAGCATCAGCGCCTTCGCCCGGCGCGTCGGCCTCGCACCGAGCGCCCTGCGCTTCTACGACGACTGCGGCGTCCTGGTCCCCGCCCAGGTCGACGCCACCACCGGCTACCGCTCCTACAGCCTCGACCAGGAGATGCGGGCACGGGTGCTGCGGAGCCTGCGGGAGGCGGGGCTGCCGCTCGCGGAGGTCATGATCGTCCTCGACGGCGACCCGGACTCGGCCCGTACGGTGCTGGAGCGGCACCGCAGCACCGTACGGGAGAAGTCGCGGACGGCCGACGCCACGATCGCGGCCGTGCTGCGCTCCCTGCCCGGCCAGGAGAGCGCCGCGGACGGCGCGACCGGGGACGGGGACGGGGCCGAGCCGGTCACGCGCGTACGGCTCGGCGGGGCCGAACTGGCCGGTGCCGTACGGCAGGTGGGCACTGCGGTCGGTGACGACCCGGACCATCCGGTGCTCGGCCGGATCCTCGTCGAGATAGACGACAGCGAGGTCCGGCTGGTCGCCACCGACCGTTACCGCCTCTCGACCCGGGTTCTGAAGCCGGTGGTCGCGGTGGAGGGCCCGGAGCGTCAGGTGCTGCTGGACTCGGGGCCGTTGGCCGAGGCGGGCGCATGGGCGGCGCGGTGCTCGGCGGTGACCGTCGAGATCGGCGCGGACGAGGTCCGGATATCCGACGCGGACGGTTCCGGCTCCCGTGAACTGAGCCTGTGGAAGGGCGAGTTCCCCGCGTACCGCGACATGCTCGCCGAACTGCCCGAGACCCGCCACCGGTTGATCGTCGACCGGTCGGCACTGCTCGCCGCCGTCACGGCAGGCGCCGAGGCGGGTGCCGCGGCCGACGGCGAGGACGCGCCGGTGATCGCCCTGCGGCTCGGCGAGGACGACGTACACATCTCGCCGGTGCGTCCCGAGGACCCGGACGGCGCGCCGCCCGGGTCCACCACCCTGCGGGCGCTCCGTATCGGCGAACCACCCCTGCGGATCGGCTTCGACCCCGCCGTACTCGCCCCGGCACTCGACGCGAGCGTCGGCCCCGACGTCCTGCTGGAGATCTCCGAGGTGACCCGGCCGGTCGTCGTGCGCTCGGCGGACCAGGGCAGCTTCACCACCCTCGTCATGCCCGTCGCGCTGACCGCCACTCCGGAGGACTGACATGGCGGAGCACGGGCAGCACGCCCTCGCGGAGGCGATCCGGACCCGCGCGGCCTGAGTTCGGCCCGGCGCGGGGCGGGAACCCACCCGGCGCCGGGCCGGGTTGACGGTCCGTCGGGGCCGGCGCCGCGCGTTCATTCCGTGTTGGTCCCCCGTGCACGCCCTCGCGCCATCATCCTGGTGTCCCACCGGAGTCCCCCGACCCCCTGGAGGCATCATGCGAAGGCAGACACGCGGCCGGCTCACGGCGGCCCTGTTCACGTCCGCGCTCGTCGGATCGGCCGTCGTGGCCGGCGGGGGCGCGGCCCATGCCGAGGACGGGGCGGGGGCGCCCGCCGTACGGAAGGCCGCCGTGGCGGAGGCGGCCGCCCTCCCGGCCCTGCCGGTGTCGGTGGACGGCGGCGCCTGGGAGTCGGGGCATCTTCAGGGCACGGCCGTCGACCGCAGCAAGGGAGTGATGTACTTCTCCTTCACCAACCTGCTGGTGAAGACGGATCTGAGCGGGGGACCGCTGGGCTCCGTCACGGGCTTCACCGGGCACCTCGGCGACCTCGACTTCAACACGGCCGACGGCCGGGTGTACGGCTCCCTGGAGTACAAGGCGGCGAAGGCGTTCTACATCGCCGTCTTCGACGGGGACCGCATCGACCGGATGAACATGGACGCCGCGTCCACGGGCGTGGTCTCCACCGTCCATCTCGGCGAGGTCGTGAAGGACTACACGGCCGACATGAACGGCGACGGCGTCTTCGACGGCGACACCGCCGCCACCCCCGACCACCGCTACGGCTGCAGCGGCATCGACGGCGTCGCCTTCGGCTCCTCCTTCGACGGACGGGGCGGCCTCAAGCTCACCGTCGCGTACGGGATCTACTCCAACACCACCCGGCAGGACAACGACCACCAGGTCCTGCTCCAGTACGACGTCCGCGCGTGGAAGCAGTACGAGCGCCCGCTGACCGAGGACGCCCCGCACACCTCGGGCCCGCCGGCGCCGGACGGCAAGTACTTCGCGTACACCGGCAACACCACGTACGGCGTGCAGAACCTGGAGTACGACGCGCGCAGCGGCAACTGGCTGATGGCCGTCTACAAGGGCAAGAAGACCGCGTTCCCCAACTACTCCCTCTTCGTCATCGACGGTTCCAAGCGCGCGGTGCAGGGCCCGGTACGTGGTCAACAGCAGTCGGAGCGCGGGAAGTTGCTGTCGCTGCTGCCGCGCGGGCTGCACCACGCGGCGTCCGGTGTGTACGGCTGGGAGGCGGCCGGGCAGTACGGGCTGATCGCGCTGGACGACGGCCGCTACTACGTCGCCGAGGCCGGTACGGTCCAGTCGGGCGGTGTGACCCGGCAGACGGGCCGGGTGGTCCTGCACCGCTGGACGGGGCTGACACCGGACCCGTTCACGCGGGTGACCTCGTAATCCCTTCGCCGCCGTCCGGCCCGGCGCCTACGATCGGATCATGACTCTCGTCGCGATCCTCAGCGGCGCCGGGATCTCCACCGACTCCGGCATCCCCGACTACCGAGGGCCGAACGGCCTGTGGCGGCGCGACCCCGGTGCCGAGAAGCTCGTCACGTACGACACGTACATGGCGGACCCGGAGATCCGCCGCCGCTCGTGGCTGATGCGGCGCGACAGCCCCGCGCTGGGCGCCGAGCCGAACGCCGCACACCGCGCGATCGCCGAGCTGGAGCGGTCGGGGACGGCGGTCCGCGTCATCACGCAGAATGTCGACGGGCTGCATCAGCTCGCCGGTCTCCCCGCCCGCAAGGTGCTCGAACTCCACGGCACCGCACGGGAGATCATCTGTACGGGGTGCCATGTCCGCTCCTCGATGCGGGAGGCACTGGACCGGGTCGAGGCGGGCGAGGCGGACCCGCCGTGCCGTGCGTGCGGCGGGATCCTCAAGTCCGCGACGGTGATGTTCGGCGAGCGGCTCGACCCGGAGGTGCTGGCGCAGGCCCTGGCGATCGCCAAGGCGTGCGAGGTGTTCCTCGCGGTGGGCACGACTCTTCAGGTGCAGCCCGCGGCCTCGCTGGCGGGGCTGGCCGCGGACCACGGCGCGCGGCTCGTCGTGGTGAACGCCGAGCCGACGCCGTACGACGACCGGGCGGACCGGATCGTCCGCGAGCCGATCGGCACGGCGCTGCCCGCGCTGCTCGCGGAGTTCCACGGCGGCTGACCGCACGCCTCACCACAGCGCGTCGGTCACCGCGCCCCCGCCGGCCGCCGGGGCGCCCTCGAAGGCGAGGAGGCGCTGCTTGCGGCTCAGTCCGCCGCCGTACCCGGTGAGGCTCCCGGTGGATCCGATGACGCGGTGGCAGGGGACGATGATGCCGATCGGGTTCTTGCCGTTGGCCAGCCCGACCGCCCGCGAGGCGCCCGGCTTGCCGAGGAGTTCGGCGAGTTCGCCGTACGAACGGGTCTCGCCGTACGGGATCCGCAGCAGCTGCTCCCACACCTGGCGTTGGAACGGGGTGCCGTGCAGGGTGAACGGCAGGTCGAACGCCGTCAGTTCGCCGTCGAAGTAGGCGGTGAGCTGGCGCACGGTCTCCGTGAACGGGCCGGGGTCCGGGGCGCCGAAGGACTCCTCGGGCGGGCGGTGGCGCTGCTCGTGCATGTAGAGGCCGCTCAGGACGCCGTCGGTGGCGACGAGGGTCAGCGGTCCGTAGGGGCTGTCGATCACGGTGTGCACGACACGAACGGCCTGAGCGGGTCCGGCCGCGGTGGCGGCCGAGCGGGTGTTCTCCGGGGTCATGGTGTACTCAACTCCCTCATCCGGGCAGATGGTTGATGGCGTGGTCCTCGGTGGCCCACAGATACTGCACGGCGTACGCGCGCCAGGGCCGCCAGGCGGCGGCCCGCGCCGTCAGCGCGGCGGGCGTCGACGGCAGTCCGAGGCCCGCCGCGGCCCGGCGGATCCCGAGGTCCGTGGGGAGGAACGCGTCGGGGTCGCCGAGCGCGCGCATGAGGATCACCTCCACCGTCCACGGGCCGAAGCCGGGCAGCGCGGTGAGCCGGGCCCGCGCCTCCTCCCAGTCGCTGTCGGCGCCGAGCCGCAGCGTCCCGTCGGCGAGCGCCGCGACCAGTGTGGTGAGCGTGGTGCGGCGGGTGCGCGGGAAGGCCAGCGCCTCCGGGTCGAGCGCGGCGAGGGCCTCGGGCGACGGGAAGAGGTGCGTGAGGCCGCCCTCCGGGTCCTCGACCGGCTCGCCGTGCGCCCTGACCAGCCGGGCCGCGTGGGTCCGGGCGGCGGCAGTGGAGACCTGCTGGCCGAGTACGGCGCGTACAGCGAACTCGGCGGCGTCCACGGTACGGGGCACCCGCCGCCCGGGCGCCTTGTCGACCAGCGGGGTGAGCAGCGGGTCGGCGCGCAGTTGCCCGTCGACGGCGACGGGGTCGGCGTCGAGGTCGAGCATCCGGCGGCAGCCGCTGATGGCGACCGTGAGATCGCGCGGGTCGGTGAGGGAGAGCCGGCAGGCGATGTGGTCGGGGCGCGGGGTGAGGGCGACGATGCCGTGCCCGTACGGGAGGGAGAGTGTGCGGCGGTAGGCGCCGTCCCGCCACTCCTCGACGCCCGGGACGGCGGTGGCGGCGAGGTGGCCGAAGAGGTTGTCCGGGTTGAGGGGCGCACGGAAGGGCAGGCGCAGACAGATCACCCCGGGGGTTCGGGCCCGCTCGGGGTTCCCGGCCCGCTCCTGCCGGGCGCCTGGGTCCGGTGAGGTGTCCGGGATTCGCGCGGCGCGGGTGGCACGGGCGGCACGGTCGCGCAGCTCGCTCGGCGAGAGCGCGAACACCTCTCGTACGGTGTCGTTGAACGCCCGGATCGAGGCGAACCCGGCGGCGAACGCGACCTCGGCCATCGGCAGGCCGGTCGTCTCGATGAGCAGCCGCGCGGTCTGCGCCCGCTGGGCGCGGGCGAGGGCGAGCGGGCCCGCGCCCAGCTCGGCGAGGAGCTGGCGCTCGATCTGGCGGGCGGAGTAGCCGAGGCGGGCGGCGAGACCGGGCACGCCGTCGCGGTCCACGACCCCGTCCTGGATCAGCCGCATGGCGCGGGCGACGGTGTCGGCGCGGGCGTTCCACTCCGGCGAGCCGGGGCTGGTGTCGGGCCTGCACCGCTTGCAGGCCCGGAATCCGGCCTGCTGGCAGGCGGCCGCGCTCGGGTAGAAGGTCATGTTCTCGGCCTTCGGCGGCACCACGGGGCAGCTCGGTCGGCAGTAGATCCGGGTGGTCAGGACCGCGGTGAAGAACCAGCCGTCGAACCGCGCGTCCTTGGACCTGACGGCCCGGACACAGCGCTCCGTGTCGGCGTGCATCGCGAGGTGTGTGGCGGTGTGCATGGGTCCAGCATCGAGCATCCGGAGCGGCCCGGCTGGCAGGAAAACGACATCAGGGTCCGGCGCGGGGCACCCGCCCGGCACACCCTCCCGGCACCGCCCCGCACACTCTCCGGGCACCTTCCGGGCACTGCCCCGGGCACCTTCCGGGCACTGCCCGAACGCGGCCCGCGCACCCGCCCGGGCACCGCCCGAACGCGACCCCGTGCACGGACCGCACGGAAACCACCGCCAGGCAAAGGGGCGCGCCGGAGGAAAATCTCTTCGGCTTGTTTCCCACCCTGACTCGAAACCCTTCTGTGAAGCGATCGTGAATTAGCCTTCATATTCTTCCGGCCGTACGCCGCTGACCACGCCATTCATCCACCGGCCGGTCTCCCGCGAAAAAAAACGCCCGCTGACCGAATCGACCTCTTGACCATTCCTTGAGAAAGAAACGAGACTCGCAAGCGGCACGCATACATCAAGAGTCACAGCCGAGAGTCGCGGCTAAAGCGTCACGGCCAAGAGCGCAGCGCATGATCACGCGGATGACCGCGCGGATGACCATGCGAAACAGGTACCGCTATCGCACGGGGGTGTGACGGGGGAACGTGGGAAGTGCGTACGCATGTGCATTTTACTGGGATGCACGCGCGCCGTACCTTCACTTTTCCTCCTCATCTCATCTCTTGATGCGCGAAGGGAATGGAGGGGGAATGCCGTCGCACATGGGCTATCCCGGCGTATACATCGAAGAACTCCCCAGCAGCGTCCGTACCATCGCGTCGGTCACCACGTCGGTGACCGCGTTCGTGGGTCACACCCGCCGGGGTCCGCTCCACCAGCCGGTGCGGGTCACCAGCTTCGCCGACTTCGAGCGCCGCTTCGGGGGGCTCACCTCCCGCAGCGCCGTCGGCCACGCCGTGCACCAGTTCTTCGGCAACGGCGGGACCGTCGCGGTGATCGTGCGGGTGGCCAAGGCCGGCACCGGCAAGGAAGCGTGCGTCACGCTCAACTCCACCGAGGGGAAGAGCGAATGCCCCGTGCTGGAGGTGCACGCCAAGGAGCCCGGTGGCTGGGGCTCGCGGCTGCGGGTGGCGGTCGACCACGACACGCCCACCCCGGACCGTACGTTCAACCTCCAGGTCCTCGACGCGCGCGGCGGGGCCCGCGAGTCCTTCACCGGGCTGTCGATGGATCCCGGTCACGGGCGGTTCGTGGAAACGGTCGTCAACAGCGGCTCGGCCCTCGTCCGGGTCAAGGCCGTCGACCGGGACCGGCCGGACCCCTCCGGCACCGTCTCCAAGCCCTTCGCGGCCAAACTCCCCGACCTCAAGGTCGAACTGAAGGTCAAGATCGGCGACGTGGAGCGCGAGTTCACGCTCCACGACCCGCGCCACGACGGTGAAGCCCCGTCCAACGTCGCGGAGTTGGCACTGCTGCTGGAGCGCAAGCTGCGCGCGCTGCCCGACGCGCCGGGCAAGCATACGTACGCCGGTGTCCAGGTCATCCCGTTCGGCCGGCGGATCCAGGTCGTCGCCGGCTCCATCGACCCCGCCGACGTGGTGCGCTTCATCGGCGAGTGCGCCAACGACCTCGGCCTGGAGGGGTCCGTCAACCCGCCGGCGTTCGCCCTGGAGGGCGGCGAGGACGGCGACCCGCCCGGCCCGCGCGACCTCATCGGCAGCGAGGCGGGCAAGACCGGCATCCAGGCGCTGCGCGATGTCGACGACGTCAACCTGCTGGTCCTGCCCGAGCTTTCGGCGTACGAGTCCACCGACGACATGGTCACCGTGGTCTCCGCCGCCGGGCAGCTCTGCCAGGAGCGCCGGATCTTCCTGCTCGTGGACTCGCCCTCCGCCTGGGGCAGTGTGGACGCGGCACGGGCCGGCATCGGCGCCTTCGACGCCGTACGCGGCGATCACGCGGCGCTGTACTTCCCGCACGTACAGCTCACGGACCCGCTCACCGGACGGCTGCGCGCCTTCCCGCCGTCGGGCGCGGTCGCCGGGGTCATCGCCCGGATCGACAGCGAGCGCGGGGTGTGGAAGGCGCCGGCCGGCACCGAGGCGCGGCTGGCCGGGGTGCGGTCGCTCACGGTCAAGCTGAGCGACCGGGAGAACGGCCTGCTCAACCCGCTCGGTGTGAACTGCCTGCGCACGTTCCCCGTGGTGGGCCCGCTGGTGTGGGGCGCCAGGACGCTGGCGGGCGCCGACGCGCTCGACAGCGAGTGGAAGTACGTGCCGGTGCGGCGGCTCGCGCTGCATGTCGAGGAGTCCCTGTACCGCGGTCTCCAGTGGGTCGTCTTCGAGCCCAACACCGAGCAGTTGTGGCAGCAGATCCGGCTGAAGGCGTCGGCGTACCTCAACGACCTCTTCCGGCAGGGCGCGTTCAAGGGCGGCACACCGCGCGAGGCGTACTTCGTCAAGTGTGACAAGGACACCACCACCGAGGCCGACATCGACAACGGGGTGGTCAACGTCGTGATCGGCATCGCGCCGGTCAAGCCCGCGGAGTTCGTGATCGTCAAGATCCAGCAGGTCGCGGGGCAGTTCGACCTTTCCTGACCAGGCCGAGGAACAAGGAAACGCAAAGGAAACCGATGGCTGAGTTCCAGATCAACGCCCATCGTTTTGACCCCTACAAGAATTTCAAGTTCCTGGTTCTCTGGGACGGTCGAACGGTCGCGGGCGTCAGCAAGGTCAGTCCACTGAAGCGCACCACCGAGGTGGTCAAACACCGCCACGGCGGCGACCCCAGTTCTCCGCGCAAATCGCCGGGCCGCTCCGAATTCGAGGGGGTCACGCTGGAACGCGGTGTCACCCACGACCCGGAGTTCGACCGCTGGGCCAACAAGGTCTGGCAGGTCGGAGCCGGACTCGGCGCCGAGGTGTCGCTCCGCGACTTCCGCAAGGACATCATCATCCAGGTCCTCAACGAGGCCGGTCAGGTGGCGGTCTCGCACAAGCTCTACCGGGCCTGGGTGAGCGAATACCAGGTGCTCGGCGAATTGGACGCGAACGCGAACGCCGTCGCGATCCAGAGCGTGAAGCTCGAATGCGAGGGCTGGGAACGGGACTACGAGGTGGAGGAGCCGGTGGAGCCGTCCTTCACCCATCCGGCCTAGACGCGTCATTCTCCCGACCCGGATCCTGACACGGAGGACTGAGGGATGACGCCGACGGGCCCCGCCGAGCTGCTCGCCACCTGGGAGGCCGGACTGGCCCAGCACGGCTCGGGAAGGTCGCTGCTGCTGCACCGGGCGGCCCGCCCGGGTGCCGCCACCGACACCCTGCTGTCGCTGCCCGTCGGCGAGCGGGAGGCGGATCTGTTCGCGCTGCGCCGGGCCCTGTTCGGTGAGCGCATGCAGGTACGCGCCGAGTGCGGCGCCTGCGGGGCGGCCATGGAGTTCGACCTCGACGCGGCGGCGTTCGGCGCCCGGGGGCCGGGCCGGGACGGTCCACTGCGGGTGACGGAGGGCGAGTGGGTGGTCGAGTTCCGGCTGCCCACCGTCGCCGACCTCGCGGCGGCCGGCGCCGCGGCCGATGCGGCGGAGGCCCGCCGGCTGCTGGTGGCGCGCTGCACGGTCTCGGCCGTACGGGACGGACAGGCCGTGCCGCCGGAGCGGCTGACCGAGCTGCTGCCGGCCGGTGTCCAGCGGCGGCTGGCCGAGGCCGCGGCGGAGGCCGACCCGGCCGCCGAGGTGACCCTGAACGTGAGCTGTCCCGAGTGCGGTGGGGCCACCGCCGCCGAGCTGGACATCTCTTCCTATCTGTGGGCGGAACTCGACACCTGGGCAAGGGACTTGCTCCTCGACGTTCATCTGCTCGCCACCGCCTACGGGTGGAGCGAGCCGGAGATCCTGGCGCTCAGCCCGCTGCGGCGCCGTTACTACCTGGAGCTGTGCGCGGATGTCTGACTACTTCGACCGGCTGCTGGCCCGGCACACACCGGTGGCCGCGGCCGACGGCGCCGGGAGCGGGGACACCCCCGAATCGGGCGGCTCGGCCGGCTCTGCCGGGGTGACCCGGGTGCGGCCCCGGCTGCCCGGCCCGTTCGAACGCGTCGAGGCGCTGCGAACGGCACCACCGGAACCCGACGCGCCCGCTTCCCTGATCCCGGCGGCTCCCCAGCCGGCCTTCGGGACCGTCGAGTTGGTGCGGCACGAGCGCGAGGTACGCACGGACCGGCACACGGTCGTACGGACCGGGGCCGCGCGCGCCGACGAGGCGGCGGGGTGGCCGGACCCGGCCGCCGGACCCTTCCCCGACGCGGGGGAGCGGCCCACGGTACGGCCGGCTCCGCAACCCGCTGCCGGACCCCGAAAAGGAGCCGACGCCGGATCACACCCGTCCCGCCACCCGGCGGAGGCCGACGCCTTCCCCGCGCCGCGGGAGGCCCGGGCCGCGCCCGCAACCGGCGCGCCCGGTGCTCCGTGGGCCGCCGCACCGGGCCGGGCCCGCCCGCGCGACAGCGACACGACCACCGCGCGCGGCGCCGCGCAGGGCGGGGTGGGACGCCGGGCGCCCCGGCCCGCCGAGCGCGTGGTCCACGTACAGATAGGCCGGCTGGAGGTGAGCGCGGCGCCACCGCCCGGCGGGCCGCGCCCGGCGGCCGACCGCCCGGGCACCACCGGACGGCGCGCGCCCGCGCTGACCCTGGACGACTATCTGGCCCGCGGCGAGAGGAGGAACTGAGTTCATGAGCAACGCACTTGCCGTCGCGACGGTCACCCAGGCCCTGGCCCTGCTGATCGGGAACAACCTGGCTCCCGAGATGGACATCGCGGTCACGGTGGAGACGCGCAAGCCGCCCGCGGAACCCCCGACGGAGCCGACGATCAATGTCTTCCTCTACCAGGTCGCACCGAACCCCTCGATGCGCCACACCGACCTGCCGACCCGTGCCTCGGACGGCACACTGGTCAACCGCCCGGCGGCGGCGCTGGATCTGCATTTCCTGATCAGCGCGTACGGGGACGAGACCACGCTGGTCGGGCAGCGGCTGATCGGCTGCGTGATCCGCACGCTGCACGAAATCCCCGTACTGCCACAGGACTTGATCGAGCTGGCCGCCGAACGCCCGTATCTCGCGGGGAGCGACCTGGCCGCGTCCCCGCAGCGGGTGCGCTTCACCCCGACGGTGATGGACATCGACGAGACGTCCAAGCTCTGGGGGATGCTCCACCAGACCCCGTACACCCTGTCGGTGGCCTATCAGGCGTCGCTGGTCCTGATCGAGGGCCGCGAGAAGCCGGTGCCCGCGAAGCCGGTGGAACGGCGGACGGTCCGGGCCGTGCCGTTCAGGCCGCGTGGTGACCAGGCCTCGGCACCTACCGCCGAATCCCCCCAGGACAAGGCAGGCACCCCCACCCCCACTTCGACGCCCACTCCCACTCCCCCGTCCACGCCCGAGCCCGAGCCCGCGAAGAAGCGGGCTCAGAGCAGATCCGCCTCGTCCTCGTCGAAGCGGGCGGCGCCCTCGTCCCGTACCCGCAAGACCACCGCCTCGGGCGGACGCGGCCGGGCGAGATCGCGCCCCGCCGAGCCCCGGACGGACACCGACGCGGGCGACGACGGCAAGGAGAGCTGAGGAACGTGAGCGAGACGGGGGCGGGTGAGGACATGGACACGGGCACGCGGGCGGGTCGCACCGGTACGGCGGCGGACGACTCGGCGGCGGACGGCCGCGCGCTGTCCGAGGCGGTACGTTCCGTCCTCGCGCGCGTCGACGCCCACGCGCGGCGCGCACACCCCGAGAACGCCCCACCACACTCCCCCGCCCCCACCCGGTCGACCGGCCCCGGCCCCGCGCACCCCGCCACCCTGGAGGCCCTGGCCTCCTGCTTCGGGCTCAGCACCTTCGAACGCGAGGTCGTGCTCCTCGCCGCGGCGGCGGAGCTGGACCCCACCACCGGTACCCGCTGCGCGGCGGCGAGCGGTGACCCGGAGCGGGCGTACCCGACGTTCTCCCTCGCCCTGGCCGCGCTCCCCGAGCCGCACTGGAGCGCGCTGACGCCCGTCGCTCCCCTGCGCCGCTGGCGGCTGATCGAGCTGGCCGACGAGACCCGGCTGAGCGTGTCCCGGCTCCGCCTCGACGAACGCGTCCTGCACTTCCTGGCCGGCTCGCCCTATCTGGACGCGCGGCTGCACGGGCTGCTGCGCCGGGCGCCGGCACCGGACGCGCTCCCGGTCTCGTACGACGCGGCGGCCGGCCGGGTCGCCGCGGGGTGGGCGGGGGACGCGGGACAGCGGGCCCCGCTCCGGGTCGAGCTGGTCGGCGGCGATCAGCGGTCGCGCGCCGACATCGCCGCGGTTGCGGCGCGCCGTTCGGGGCTCGGGCTCTACACGCTGACGGCGGCGGATCTGCCCACCGCCCCGGACGAACGCGACCGGCTGGCCCGGCTCTGGCAGCGCGAGGCGGTGCTGCTGCCGGCCGCGCTGCTGGTCGAGATCGGGGACGGCCTGGACCGCGAACAGGCGGGCGCCGTTGACGCGTTCATCGAGAGCGCGGCCGTTCCGCTCTGCGTCTCCAGCGCCGATCCCCGGCCGAGCGAGCGGCAGCGCGGTGAGCGGGTCACCGTACCGACGCTCGATTCCGAGGAACAGCTCGGTGTGTGGACGGCCGCCTTCGACGGCGTACCGGATGTCTCCGAGGACGATCTGCGGGGCCTCGTGGAGCAGTTCTCGCTGCCGCCGCATCTCATCAGGGCCGCCGGGGCCGTTGTCGTACGGGACCTTCCGCACGCGAACGGCACGGACGCCACCGCACTGGCGTGGAAGGCAGGTCTGGAAGAGGCCCGGATGGGCATGGACGAGCTGGGCCGGCGCATCGAGCCGCAGGCGTCCTGGGACGATCTCGTGCTGGCGGAGCGGCAGTTGAGGATCCTGCGGGAGACCGTGGCGCACGTACGGCAGCGGGCCACCGTCTACCAGGAGTGGGGCTTCGCGTCGACCCTGCGCCGTGGCCTCGGTGTCACCGCGCTCTTCGCGGGCGGCTCCGGTACCGGAAAGACCCTGGCCGCCGAGGTGATGGCGAAGGAGCTGGGGCTGGATCTCTTCATCATCGATCTGTCCCAGGTGGTCAGCAAGTACATCGGGGAGACCGAGAAGAACCTGCGCAAGGTCTTCGACGCGGCCGAACGCGGCGGCGCGCTCCTGCTGTTCGACGAGGCGGACGCGCTCTTCGGCAAGCGCAGCGAGGTGAAGGACAGCCATGACCGGTACGCCAACCTGGAGGTCAGCTATCTGCTGATGCGGATGGAGGCGTACCGGGGCCTGGCGATCCTGACGACCAACATGAAGCAGGCCCTGGACACGGCGTTCATGCGCCGGATCCGGTTCGTCGTCGACTTCCCGTTCCCCGGCGAGGCCGAACGCGCCGAGATCTGGCGGCGGGTGCTGCCCGCGCGGGCCCCGATGAAGGGGATCGATCCGGAGCGGCTGGCCCGGCTGACCGTGGCGGGCGGCTCCATCCGCAACATCGCGCTGTCGGGTGCCTTCCTCGCGGCGGAGGAGGGCGACCGGCTCCGGATGCGCCACATGCTGGAGGCGGCGCGCACCGAATACCTCAAGCTGGACCGCTCGTTGACACCTTCGGAGGTCCAGGGATGGATCTGAACGGAGTACGGCACGACGAGCCGCGACGCGAGGCGCCAACGCCCATGCCCTCGGTACGGGTGGAGATAGGCGAGCTGGTCCTGGACGGCTTCGACCGGCTGGATCCCGACCGCGTATCGGCGGCCTTCGAGGCCGAGTTGGCCCGGCTCGTACGCGACCGGGGTGTCCCCCTGGCCACGGAGGGCGGCCGTGCCCTGGACGCCGTGACCGGTCTGCCGCCCCTCCCCGCGACCACCTCGCCGCGCCGCCTGGGCGAGGCATTGGCGCGCGCGGTACACGCGGGCCTTTCGGGACGCGGTGAGCCGACACGAGGGAGCGGGCGATGAGCACGCAGAGCGCGTCGGCGGCGGCGCGGGAGGCCCGTGCCGCGCAGGAGGCCAGGCGCCGTCAGCGCAAGGAGCGCGCCGCGGCGTCCCGGGCACCCGAGCCCAAGGACATCGTCAGCGGCGCGGGCCAGCCGCTGGACGTGAGCGTCCGCCGCGAGCTGGAGGAACAGCTCGGCCACGACCTCGGCCGCGTACGCCTCCACACCGACCGCGACGCGAGCCACCTGACGGACCTGCTGGGCGCGGACGCGGTCGCGGTGGGCCAGGACATCTTCTTCGGCGAGGGCGCCTACCGCCCGGGCACGGCGGACGGACAGCGGCTGCTGGCACACGAGTTGCTGCACACGATCCAGAACCCGGACGGCCTGGGCACCCTGCGCGCGGGCCGTGACCTGGGCGCGGTGAGCCTGCCGCAGGAGGGGATGGAGCGCGAGGCGGAGTCGTCGGCCCAGGCCCTCGTACGCCCGGAGCCGGCCGGGGCCGAGCAGTCCGCCCCACGGGTCGAGGAGGGAGGGGCCACCCCGGGCTGGCTGCGGTATGCCACGGTGGACGCCGACCGGCGCCGCATGGAGGAACTGGACCCCGCCACGCTGATCGACCGCCTGACGAACGGCGTCGTACGCTCCCTGCGCGGTGACCCCGAGGACCGGTCGGGCCGGGCACGGCTCCAACTGGCGCGTATGGCACCGACGGTGCAGGAGAGCGTGCTCGACCGGCTGGAAGTACGGCTGCCCACCCCTGTCCTCGACCGGCTGCTGGTCCTGGTCGACGAGACGGAGCAGCAGGGCCCGCTGCCGATGCGGGCTGCCGGGGCCCCGGCGCCTCTTCCGGGCGAGGCGGAGGAGATCACGCGGGAACGGGAGCGGGAGCCCGAGCCGGGTGAGGCGCGGGACGACGGACGGGAGCCGGCGGAGGACCCGCGGGAATCCGCCGGGCAGGATGAACGGGACCGCCCGGGTGAGGGTGGCGGAGGGACCGGTGCCCGGGACGGCGCCGATACCGCGGCCTCCCCGGCGCGGGTCGCCGACCAGGACCGGGAAGAGGCGGCGGGCCGGCAGCAGGACCGGTCGCAGTCCCAGCAGGAGGACCGGGACGCCGCCGCCCGCGATGGAAAGGACGCGGCCGCGCAGGAGGACGCGTCGAAGGGCGAAGCGGGCGCCAAGGAGGAGGAGCAGCAGGAGCAGGAGGCGGAAGGCCCGGCGGACAACGACGCTCAGGAGCAGGAGCAGCAGGCCGCGGAGGAGCAGCCGCAGCAGGCCGCGGAGGAGCAGCCGCAGCAGGCCGGCGCCCCGGCCGGAGGCCGCGCCGAGAGCGGGGACACCACAGCTGCCCCGCCGGCCGTGGACAGGAGCGGAGCCGAACCGGGTGAGAAGGCCAGGACCGGCCGTGACCTCGGCACGGCCCGCGCCGCGGGCGATCGGGACAACGAAGAGGGCGCTGACGACGAGCCGTTGGGGCTGGACTCGGAATCCGCGGAGGACGGCGCCGGGGAACAACGCGACTCGGAAGCGGACGAGGACGCGGGCAGGGGGAACGAACCCGTCCCCGACATCGACCTCGTCGGATACACCGATGCGGCGAAGAACCCCGGACTCGTCGAGGAACGGAAGAAGGGAACCGCCGCCCGGCCCAGCCTTCCCTCCACGGCTGTCGCGTCGGCGCCGAGCGCGGAGCAGGACCAGAGCGCATCGGACGCATCGGCGGACTCTTTCTCGCGTTCCGGGGCCGAGGAGGACGCCGGAGGAGAGACTGCCCAGGACCTCCTGGGCGACGCGTCCGCCGAGCAGGGCCTCGGGGCCGCGGAAGGCGGCGGTGCGGGCGGCCTGGGGGTGCCGGGTTCAGGGGCGGCCGCGGCTGCCGGGGCGGATTCCGCCGAAGCGGCCTGGGAGAAGAGGCAGGTGGAGGAGCGAGGGGAGGACGCCGAGGCGCAGCGGCGGGACGAGGCGGCTCGTACCGCCGACAGCGCCGGGGGCGGAGCCGCCGCCGGGCCCGGTGAGACGGCCGCTCCTCGGCAGTTGGACAAGGCCGGTGAGGACGCCCGTAGTCAGGGAGCCGATACGGCCTCGTCCGGCTCCTCCGGCTCCACCGCGGAGGGCAGGGCTGCCGCGACCGACGGGGGCGGCCGGACGGAGGCGGGCGGGGAATCGGAGCGTCCCGCCGGGCCCCAGAGCTCTGGCGGGCCGACCGGCACGGAGAGCGGTGCCGGAACCGGCGGGACCGCCGAGGCGGGTACGGGCCGGACCGGAGGCGGCGGGAACAGCGCGCAGGAAACACCCGCCCCCACGCCCGGCCCCGCCCCCACCGACCAGGACGTCACCGAGGGCGGCGGGCCCGCCACCTCCCCCGCCCCGCAGAGCGGCCCGGACAAGGTCTCGGCGCCGGGACCGGTTTCCGCTCCGGCGCTGTCGCCGGGCAACGGTCCCACGCCCATGGCCGGTCAGGAGGCGAAGGGCACATCGCCCAAGGCCGCCGCGGCGCCGCGTTCCGGGTCCGCGGGGGCGGCTCCGCGGGCGAGGCAGACGGGGGCCAAGCGACAGGCCGCCCGGCAGGCGGCGAAGACCGTCCGCCGGGGCGGCGGTGGCGGGGGCGGCCGCTCTGCCTCGGCTCCGGCTCCCGGGCGGGCCGGTCGTGGCGCGGGTAGGACCGGTGGGTCCGGCGCGGGGAAGGCCAAGAAGGAGGCTCCCGCGCCCGACGTCTCGAACGCGACGCCCGAGTCGGGGCTGGCCACCGCGGCGGGACTCAAGCCGCACCAGGCGCTGGAGACGCTGAAGGGCGTCGACGGCGCGGTCGGCCGGTCGGTCGAGAAGGAACGGACGACGCTGCGCAAGGCACCACCGAAGACGCGGCGCCCGTCGGGCTCCCCGAGGACGGTGCCGGGTGGCCCGACCGTGGCCGCACCCGGTACGTACACCAACGCCAAGGTGGCCCGTACCAAGGCGGCGCAGGGCAGTACGCCCGAGATCACCGGCGAGCAGAAACCGGAAGGCGAGCTGCCGGGTTCGAACGTACCGGAGCCCAGTTGGTGGGACATCGCCGTGACGATCGGCGCCCAGTTGTTCGGCAGCCTGCTCAAGGAGATTCTGCCGCTGGACGACCTGATCGACTCGATCCTGGGGCTCCCCACCAAGGACGAGGGGCTGCAGAACGCCAAGGTGGGCGACGCGCCCGGGCTGCCGTTGGAGAACGACTCGGATCCGGAGCGCACGGACGAGCAGAGCCGGAAACTGGACGACCGGAAGAACGAACTGCACCGGTCGGGCCGTACGGACGCGGGCCTGCCGATGGGCGAGGACCAGATCTATCCCGACGTGCCCGTGGAGACCCTGACCGGCAAGGTGCCCGGCGGGAAGAAGACCGCGAAGACGAGCGGCCCGCGGTCGGTGTCCGGGAGCGTGCCGATCGAGTCCGCCTCCGCCGTGGCCGAGCACGACCGCGGCCCGCAGATCCAGGCCGGCTTCGCCGAGGGCCGGGGCAAGATGACCAAGGAGCGGGGGGCGAAGGACGAGAAGTCGCAGCAGGACAAGGAGAAGTACGACCAGGACCTCAAGCGGGAGGTCGACGCCAGCAGCAAGAAGCAGTCCGACACCCGTGAGAAGGGCAGGTCCGACATCTCCGCCTCCCGCGCCGACTGGCGCCAGGAGCAGGACGACAAGGTCGCGGAGATCGACGACAAGAAGGGCAAGAAGTACGAGAAGGTCCGGAAGGACATCACGGACAAGGAGAAGGAGACCGACGAGGACGTCGACAAGCGCACCGAGGACGACAACCAGAGGATCACGGACACACAGACCGACGCGGAGCGGGAGGCCGAGGAGAAGCAGGAGGAAGGCAAGAGCGACGCGGACAACTGGCTCGAAGAGGCCATCGAGAAGCTGAAGGAGTTCTTCGAGGAGCTCAAGAACGCCATCAAGACGGTCTTCGAGGAGGCACGCCAGGTCGTCACCGACCTCATCGACCGGTTCAAGCAGGCGGTCTTCCAGCTCATCGACGACGCCCGCAACTGGGTCATCGACCAGATCAACACCTTCGCCGATGCCCTGATCGCCCTGGGTGACGAACTCCTCGCCGACTACCCGGCGATGCGCGACAAGTGGCGCAACACGATCGACGGCGCGCGCGACTGGGCCGTGGACAAGGTCAACGAGTTCGCCGACGCCCTCAAGGAGGTCGCCGGCAAGCTGCTCGACGGCCTGTGCGGGGCGCTGCTCGCGGGACTCGATCTGCTGGAGACGGGGTTGCTGGCGGCCGTCGACGTCGCGGAGAGCGTGACCGTCGGCGCGCTGGAGTTCGGCGCCGCGGTGGTGCAGGGGCTCGGCGAGTGGGCGGCCATCTTCAACGACATCGTCTCGGATCCGGGCGACTGGATCAGCAAGGCGGGGGCCGCCGCGGAGGCCGGGGCACAGGATCACCTCTTCGAGGAGATCAAGGCCGCCGTCAAGGCCTGGTTCGACCAGAAGGTCCAGGAGATCATCGGCATCCCGATGGAGGACTTCCAGGAACTCCTCGACGGTGGCGTCACCGCGGAGGAGATGGGCCAGATGGCCTGGGAGGAGGCCCTCCCGCAACTGCCGCTCATCATCGGTGTCCTGGTCGTCGAGAAGGTCGTCTCCCGGCTCATTCCGGGCGCCGGCTGGGTGATGGCCGTGATCGACGCCCTGCAGACGGCGTGGGGGGCGCTCAGTGAGATCCTCGCCGCTTTCGGGCTGTTCATGGACTTCCTGAAGTCGGTCAAGGGCGGCAAGGGGGCGCTGCCCTTCGCGAAGGCGGTCGCGGCGGGGGTCGTCGCACTGCTGGAGCTGGTGTACCAGTTCCTGATCGAAGGTGTCGGCCGGTACATGGGCAAGGTGGCCGACCGGCTCGGTGACATGCTGAAGAACCTCCGCAAGAAGAAGCCGGGACCGTCCGACACTCCGGGCCAGCCGGACCCGCCCGGCAAACCCAGGAACGACGAGCCATCCACGGCCGCGGACGACCGCACCCCGACGAGCGACCGCCCGGCCACCGACCGCCCGGCGCCCCGCAAGCCGACCTCGGACCAGACGTCCCGCCCGCGGCCGAAGCCCAGCCCCGGCAAGCGCTCCTCCCCGGAGAAGAAGCCGCGCCTCTCGCACACGACACGGCCGAAGAAGCGCCGTAACGACGAGGAACGCCGCGAGGACGGCCGCGAGGTGAACGCGGCGAGGCGACGGGCGCGGGACGCGGAGCGCAGGACACGGGACGAGGACCGGGACGGCCCCACGTCCGGGCCCACGCGCCGCGGCCCGGCCCGCGACACACTCCGCCCCGACCGCCGCCGCCCGGGCCCGGACCGCAGGGACGACCGCGACCGGGACCGCGACCCGAGGAACACACGCCGCGACGACCGCCGCCGGGACGACGACCGCAGGGACGACCGGCGCCGCGACACCGACAAGGACCGCCGCCCCGGTGACCGCCCCCGCCGCCGCCCGATCCGGCGCGCCCGCCAGACCATCAAGTCAGCGGTCAGCAGGGCGCGTCGGGCGGCCCGCAGGCTGTACGGCAAGGCGCGCCGCAAGGTCGGCGGCCGTCTGAACGACCGGCTGCGCAGGCTGCGGAATCAGTGGCGGCGCCGGCACGACCGCAACAGAGACCGGAATCGGAATTATGACCGGCAAAAGGAAAGCCAGCAGGATCAACCCCGTTCGTACAACATGCCCCAAGTGCGTTTCCGTGCCAAGGACGGCGAGCCGCACACACTGCTATACCAAGGGCGTGGAAAGGGAGCACTCCTGATGGTCCGATCGGACCCTCAGGAGATCCGTGGCTACCTGGACAAATGGGCCAAGGACATCGGGCCTGTCACGAACACACCGCGAGCACAGGTCCAGAACGTGCTTCGCGGCCAGGCGGAGGAAGCTCATCGCCAGGTGGAATCGGAACAGAGGAACCTGCCCGCTACCGTGACCACGGCCGAACACCGGCGTGTGTGGGCGGCACGAGACCGACTGCACGACAAAATGCGGCGCCTCGCCACGTTGCTGGAGTACCGGGAGTCCAACGATCCCAAGCCCGACCTGCTTCCGACCTTCATCCCGAAATTCCAAGATGGCATACGAGCTCGTGGATTCGAGGCCACTGGAATCAACAAGAACATCCCTCGTGGAGAAATCTCCTCGAAGCACCGCCCCGGAAACCCCATAGGTTACGACTCACTGCCCAGCACGGACGGGACTTGGGTACGTATGCACCTCCTGACCGAGCTGCTCAAAGGACCTGCCAGCGGATCGAACCTGGTACCCGCACCGGGATCCGAAGTGAACACAAAATTCGCCTTCCGTCTGGAGAGGCCCGCTTGGAGGGCCGTCACGGTCGACAAGAGCGAAGACATGATCTGGTACAACGTCGCCGTCTCCTTCCATTCGGACAACCAAACGGACCCGAACTACGGCTACCCGAAGTCCATCGGGATGAAGTGGGGCGGATACACTCCGAAAGACAAGCGATGGATCAGGAAGCCGGCATCCCTGTCATATGTACGTGACGACATCGAAAAGCCAGGCCGCTACAGCCTCTTCAACATCAACGGACGCAGCCCGGCGAGAATCTCCAAGAAATTCAACGTGACCCCCGTTTTCGCAAAGGCCGTCGTACTTCAGTCCCCGTACCGGGACTTCCGCTATCTCAGACTAAGAATGACGAGGTACAAGCGGAACCTGCCCGCCGGGCAACTGACGAGCTTCCAAAATGACCTTCAGAAGCTCGACGCCAGGAAGAGCGAACTTCGATACAACTGATCCGGAGAAAATCTGTGCCCGACTTGAGCGATTACGAGCGGCGCTATCTGTCCATGCTCGACGAATTGCAGGGGGCTCTCGACGTGGACGTCCTGCACGAAGACAGGGGGGGATTCGAAGAACTGGCGGGAGATGCCGACGAGGACTTCGCGATGATCGCCGAGGAAGAAGGTGTGGTACTGGATCCCTCACTGCGCCGCAGCTACCTACGATTCGAGGGACTGTCCACCCACTGGGCCATCGAACGCCCCGGTACGTATCTGACGGGCGAGTTCTCTCTCGTCCACCTTGCCGCCGCCATGCTTACGACCGGGGTCGATCCGGCGACCGACGAGCCGTCCGACCAGGAGCGAGCTCTCTACGCCGAACTCCGCCCCTTCGACGAGCAGCCGCGCGGCGGCGACGGAACTCTGTCCGCGCTGCACATACGCCCGGGATCCAATTCACCCGAGGTGTGGTACTACCACGCCACCCGCGGCGTCTTTCGCATGAACCTGGGATACGCCGAGTACCTGGATGCTCTGCTCATCACCAAGGGAACGCACGGATGGCAATATCTATTCACCGACGTTCCGATGCGCGACATTCTTTTCCAAGGAGCCGCGGAGAACATCCAGGACATGTTGCGAATTTTCCCGGAAGTCTTTCCTCAATACGACTACAAGCCTTTCGCGGAGCGGCTCGCCGAACGCCTTCGCTAGACACATGGACAGGAACTCATGACCCGCTACGCCGACATACCCAAGCCCATCCGCTCCGGCATCGTCATCGTCGACCCCGAGCGCGGCACCCCCCAGCGCATCATCGTGCTGCAGTTCAACCCCGACACCCTCGAACGCTCCGTCTCGCCCCAAGCCGCCGGCGGCAGTGGTGACTCCGGCGGCGGAGGGAGTGGAAGCGGGGACCGGAACGAGGCGCTGCGACTCAAGGGCCCGGCCCAGGAGACGTGGAAGTTCACCGCCGAGATCGATGCCACCGATCAGTTCGAGGTCGCGGCGCCCGACGGGATTCATCCTCAGCTCGCCGTGCTCGAAATGCTCGTGCAGCCCACCACCGCGCAGCTCCGCGCCGCCACGCGGCTCGCGCAGAACGGGACCATTGAGATCAGTCCGATCGAGACGCCGCTCACCCTCTTCACCTGGGGGAGCAAGCGGGTGATGCCCGTGCGGTTGACCGAGTTGTCGGTCAACGAGTCGGCTTTCGACGTGAATCTCAACCCCATTCGGGCGAGCCTCAGCATCGGGCTCAAAGTGCTCACCGTCAGCGATCTGCCCGCCGGGCATCGCGGGGCCGAGTTGTATCTGGCGCATCTCGCGCAGAAGGAGCGGCTCGCCGCCGCCGCGGTCGGTGGGCAGCTCGGGAGTCTTGGGCTCAGTGGCGGGGCCGGTGGCTTCGGCAGTGTGGGATTCGGCGCCGGGATCGGGAGGTAGGCGGAGATGATCGAGCCGTACGAGAGTGCCCTCGACGCTATTCCAGGGGCCCATCCGTATCCCCGTGACAGCCGGTACCACGATGTCGAGATCGGGGTGCACATCCAGGCCGACGGGACCGAAGTGCGGTATGCCAAGCGGCGGTTGTTGCCGGCGCTCGACACGGCGGAGAACGCTACCGCGCCGCACGTCGTCAGCAGCGGGGAGCGGCCCGATCACCTCGGGCAGCGGTACTTCGGGGATCCCGGGCAGTGGTGGCAGATCGCCGACGCCAACCCCGTCCTCGATCCGCGGGAGTTGACCGCCGAGCCGGGCCGGCGCATCGACGTGCCGTTGCCGGGCGGCGGATACCCCGGGGGCGGTCGTGGCTGATGAGCCGGTCGGGAACGGGCCCGTCCATCTCAGCCTGTACATGGGGCCCCAGCTCACCCGTCCCGTACCGGCCGAGGTCACCGAGGCGCTGCTGTCCGCGCAGATCACCACCACCGCCGGGGAACGGAGCGGGTTCCAGATCGCGTTCGATCTGACGAAGACAGGGGTGATCAACCGCCGGTTGCTGCCCGAGGGGTTCTTCGATCCGCGGACCCGGGTGATCGTCACCGCCGCCGTCAAGGGCGTCTCCACCGTGCTGCTCGACGGGCTGATCGTGCGGCAGGAGGTCGGTGCCAGCAATCAGCCGGGGCAGACCACCCTCACCGTCACCGGCGAGGACCTCACCCTGCTGATGGATCTGGAGGAACGGACCGACCGGTATCCCAACCTCGCGCCGTCCCAGCGCGTCGAGCGGATCCTCGCCAAGTACGCCGACTACGGCATCGGCACGCGCATCATCCGCGAGCAGGTGCAGCAGCCGCCCCGCGAGCAGTGGCGCGTGGACTACCAGACCGGGACCGATCTCCAGTATGTGAACGAGCTGGCCAGGGCGAACGGGTTCACGTTCTATCTCGAACCCGGGCCACGCCCCGGGCGGTCCGTCGCGTTCTGGGGGCCCGAACAGCGGATCGGGCAGCGGCAGCACGCGCTCAACGTCAACATGGACAACAACTCCACCGTCGACCAGCTCACGTTCGCGTACGACGGGACCGCCCGCGAGGAGCCGCAGGCGCGCGTCCAGAATCCGCGCACCCGCGATGTCACCCTGCTCGCCCCGCCCGACATCGGCCCGCTCCGGCCGCCGCTCGGCCGCCGGGCCACGCCCGCGCTCAAGCGCAAGACTCTGTCGGGGACCGCCAAGAAGGACCCGGGACAGGCCGAGGCGGAGGCGCTGGCGCGCGCCGCGACCTCCGCCGACGCCATCTCCGGGTCCGGATCGCTGGATGTGAACCGGCACGGCTACATCCTGCGCCCGCGTGAGCTGGTCGGGGTGCGGGGCGCCGGGGTGACGTACGACGGCGACTACTACGTCAAGTCCGTCACCCACAACCTCAGGCCCGGCTCGTACCAGCAGAACTTCACGCTCTCCCGCGAGGGACTCATCGCCAGGGGCACCACCGTCCGTCCGTAGAGGACGCCAGGGATCAGACCAGGAGCTACTTCGTATGGCGGCACCGAACAACCGCTTCCTCGGCAAGTTCCGGGGCCGGGTGATCGACAACAGGGATCCCCTCAGGATCGGCAGGATCACGGCCCAGGTGCCGGATGTGCTCGGCGACGAGGCGTCCACCTGGGCGCTGCCCTGTCTGCCGTTCACCGGACGCCAGTCGGGTCAGTACGCCGTCCCGGAGATCGGCGCCGGGGTGTGGGTGGAGTTCGAGCAGGGAGACCCCAGCTTCCCGGTCTGGACGGGGTGTTGGTACGGGGACGCCGCCGAGCTGCCGCCCCGCGCGAGCGCGGAGCTGCCCGCCTCGCAGCCGGTGGTGATCCAGACCCCCGGCAACCACAAGCTGGTCATGTCGGACGTGCCCGGCGGCACCGGGATCCTGCTGGAGGCCAGGGGCGGCGCGTACATCCGGATCGACGAGAAGGGCGTGACCGTCGGCAACGGCAGTGGCGCGACCATCGAGTTGATCGGTGACGAGGTCAGCATCAACGGGGGCCGGCTGACCGTGCCCAAGAAGCGATGAGCACAGCGACGGGGAGAGACATGTTGTCCGGGAATCTCATCAACACCGGGTTCACCATCAGTTGTCCGCACGGCGGCCGGGTCGTACCCACGGCCGGTGCGGCGTCCGGGGTACGGCTCGACGGCCTGCCGGTGCCCGCGCCGTCCGACACCTTCGTCGTCACCGGTTGCCGGCACACCGTGGACCGGGTGCCGTATCCGTGTGTCACGGTCCGCTGGACGCCGGGGTCCGGCGACGACGCGGTACGGATCGACGGCGTGCCCGTGCTGCTGGACACCACCTCGGCGCTCTGCCTCAGCGCCGCGCTCGTGCCGCAGGGGCCGCCGGTCGTGACCCCGCTGTCGGGCCGGGGGGTGTGCGCGCGATGAGGAACAGCACTGTACGGAGTGACATCGCCTTTCCGTTCCGGATCGACCGCCGGGGGCGTACCGGGCACGCCGCGTACGACGACCATGTCCGCGACCTCATCGAGCAGTTGCTCTTCACCAGCCCCGGTGAGCGCGTGATGCGCCCCGACTTCGGGTGCGGGCTGCTCGATCTGGTCTTCACGCCCAACAGCCCCGAACTCGCCTCCGCGCTGGAGCTGTCCGTACAGGCGTCGCTCCAGCGCTGGCTGGGTGAACTGATCGAGGTGGAGGCCCTGGACGTGGTCAGCGAGGAGAACGTGGTGCGGGTGTATCTGCGGTACGTGGTGCGTGCCACCGCGAGCCGGCGCGACGAGGTGTTCGAGGGGGGTGGTCCGGCATGAGCGGGCCCGGAGGCCAGATGGAGTGCCGGACGGACGGGCGGCGCGCCCGGGTGCGGGCCGCGCGGCTCGGCGGTGTGGACGCGGTCGAGGTCGGCGACGACGGGCTGACGCTCACCGTCACCTTTCTCGGGAAGGCTCCGCACGGGCTGTGCCCGGAGAACGTACGGATCGACGGCGGCCGGCGGATCACCGGCATCGAGGCCGTGGACGTCTCCGTCGAGCGTGCGGAGGACCCGGAGCTCGACGACCGGCTGTTCGTCACGCTCGACCGGACCGGTGACACGTCCCGCTACCGGCTCTCCCTCGTCGAGAAGGACCCGTACGGACGGCCGGGTACCGAGCCGTTCCCCGGCTTCGACCAGCGGTACCACTCGGCCGGGTTCGGCTTCCGGGCCGGTGGTCCGACGCCGTTCGACTGCGTGGACGAGGGGCCCCATGGCGGCACGGCTCCTGCCGGCGGCGCGGCGCCGGGCATCGGCACGGCGCCCGTCTTCGGCGCGGCTCCGGTCACTGACACCGCGCCGGTCATCGACTACGTGGCGCGCGACTACGACTCGGTCCGCAAGGTGATCCTGGACCGGCTGGCGCTCACCACGCCCGACTGGGTGGAGCGCAACGCCGCCGATCTCGGCACCACACTGGTCGAACTCCTCGCCCATAGCGCCGATTTGATCAGCTACCAGCAGGACGCGGTGGCGACGGAGGCGTATCTCGACACGGCACGGCGCCGGGTGTCGGTGCGCCGGCACGTACGGCTCATCGACTATCCGATGCACGACGGGGTCAACGCCCGCGCGTTCGTGACCGTCGAGACCGGCCGCCGGCTGAGCCTGGCACCGGGTACGTTCCGCTTCGCCGCCGTCGACGTACGGAGGCTGGGGCCGCGCGACCGGCCCGAGACGGGCACCGTCCTCGACGACCGGGAGCTGGCCGCGCTGGACGAGCGCGGTTCGGTGGAGGTCTTCGAGCCGGTCGTCCCGGAGAGGCCGTCAGGGCCGGCGGCGCCGCTGGTGCTGCGGCCCGAACACAACACCATCCGCTTCTGGACCTGGGGCGGCGAGGAGTGTGCGCTGCCCCGGGGCGCCGTCTCGGCGACGCTGCGGGACGCGTGGACGGACGAGGAGTGCTCGGCCCGTGCGCTGGATCTGTCGCCGGGCGACCTGCTGCTGATCGAGGAGGTACGGGGCGCCCGCACCGGCACCCCCGGTGACGCGGACCCGGCGCACCGGCAGGCCGTACGCCTCCTGTCCGTCACCCCGGCCGTCGACCGGCTGGCGGATCAGCCCGTGCTGGAGGTGACCTGGGCGCCGCGGGACGCGCTCGCGTTCCCCGTCCGTCTCTCCACCCTCGGCGGACCGCGGTGTGCGCCGGTCGAGGACGTGAGTGTGGCGCGCGGCAATGTCGTACTCGTCGACCACGGCCGGTCACTGGCCTTCGAGCGGGGCGCCACGGGGGAGACGGTGGTCGTGCCGCCGGCGCCCGCCGTCCTCGGGTCCTGCAGGCCCGCCGGCTTCGGCTGCGGGGAGCCCGGCCAGGGCAACGCACCCGCAGCGCTGCTCAACTCCCTCATGGAACAGACCAGTTGTGGGCGCGCGCTCACACCGCGCCAGGTGCGGGAGCTGTTCAGCGTCGTCGGCGACGAGGCCACGGAACGCGTCGGCATCGGGCTGGAGCAGGCGGGCCGCAAGCGCGAGAAAGTCGTCCCCGGCACCGCCTACGCGCAGGCCGAGGCGCTGGCGGCGCTGCTGGCCCAGGTCACCTACCCGGGCATCGCGCCGCGCTTCCGGCCGGTGCTGCACCACTCCCCCGTGGTCCAGTCCGTACCGTTCCCGGAGGCCCGCCATGTCTCGGCCGGGCAGGCCGACCGGCTCGCGGCGATACCGGACCGGGTACGGCGGCGGCTCGTGGAGCTGTGGCGCGGCGCCCGGGACCACGACGGGCTCTCGGGCGAGGAAGTCCGCGAACTGACCGTGCTGTTCGGGCTGCGGGTGCTGGAACGTTTCGAGCTGCGCCGCCATCCGGTCGCCGCGCTACGGGAGTTGCTGCACCGCAGTGAACGGCTGCTGGCCCCGAAGCTGCGCAGGATCGAGGTGCTGAGCGCGCGGGCCCGCGCGGGCGCCGTGCTCGACAGCGCCATCGCCTGGGAGATCGAGCACAGTTGGGGCCCGGAGTACGCGGCCGGCCTCGACCCGGACGATCCGGTGCTGCACGGACCCGCCACCGCCGTCGTCCAGGATCCGCGTGCCGCGCTGCCCGCGGTGCGGGTGCGGGACGGCGACGCGTTCTGGGCCCCGCGGCGGGATCTGCTCGGCAGCGGGCCACGGGACCGGCACTTCGTCGGCGAACTGGAGGACGACGGGCGGATCGCGCTGCGCTTCGGCGACGGACGGTACGGGGCACGGCCCCGGCCGGGTGCCCGGCTGGAGCCCCGCTACCGGATCGGCGGTGGAACGGCGGGCAATGTCGGCGCCGAGGCCATCGGCCACCTGGTGGTGTGCCGCGATCCGGACGCGCCGGAGACCTCGGGCGCCGATGCGACAGCAGCGGTGCGCCGGGTACGCAACCCGCTGCCGGCCGTCGGTGGCACGGATCCCGAACCCGTCGACCAGGTACGCCAGTTGGCGCCGCTCGATCTGAAGCGCCGACGGCTGCGCGCGGTCACCGCGGAGGACTACGCGGCGCTCGCCGCCGCCCTGCCCGGGGTGCGGCGCGCGGCGGCGGAGATCCGGTGGACCGGGAGTGTGCGGGAGGCGCAGGTCGCCGTCGACGCGCTGGGAACCGACGAGCCCGCCGCCGAGCTGCTCGACTCCGTGTCGTACGCGCTGGAGCGGTACCGCCGGATCGGCCACGACCTGGTGGTGGGGCCCGCCCGTACCGTGCCGCTGGACGTCCGGCTCGTGGTGTGCGCCGCCCCCGGCCACCAGCACGGGCAGATCCTGGCCGAGCTGTACCGGGTGCTGGGCGGCGGACGGCTGCGGGGCGGCGGACTCGGCTTCTTCCACCCCGACGCGCTCACCTTCGGCGAACCCGTACGGCTGAGCCGGCTGGTGGCCCTGGCGGCGGGCGTACCGGGCGTGGAGAGCGTCCGGGTGACCCGGCTGCGCAGGCTGTTCCACGGGGATCCCCCCGATGACACCGCACTGGAGGACGGCGTGCTGCGGCTCGGACCGCTGGAGATCGCGCGCCTCGACAACGACCCCGACCGGCCCGAGAACGGCCGGCTGTCGATCGAGCTCGGCGGAGGTGCGCGATGACCGGCAGCGCCGGAACCGGCCGTGGCTGCGACTGCGGCTGCGGCGGTCACGACGAGCGGCGGGCGCCCGCACCGCTGTACAACCCGCCGGGCCGCACGGCGCTCGACTACCGTGTCGGTACGTACGGTTCGTTCCTCGCGGCCCTGCTCGACCGGCTCGCCTCCCCCGCCTACCCTGCGCTGCGCGGGCTGACCGTCCGGACGCCGGACGATCCGGCGATCGGGCTGCTGGACGCCTCGGCGGTCGTCGGCGACCTGCTCACGTTCCACACCGAGCGCGCGGCCGACGAGGGGTATCTGCGCACGGCGAACGAACACCGCTCGCTGGCACTCCTCGGCCGGCTGGTCGGCCACCGGCCCCGGCCGGGCATCGCCGCCGACACCCACCTGGCGTACACACTGGACCGCGATCCGCGCGCCGAGGACCTGCCGGTGCTGATCCCCCGCGGGGCGCGCGCCAACAGTGTGCCCGCCGGCGCGGACGAGGAGTCGCAGGCCTTCGAGACCAGTGCGGACCTCACCGCCCGCGCCGCCTGGAACGAGCTGGCGGTACGCCGCCGCCGTCCCGCGCTGCTCACCGCGGAGGATCTGCGCAAGCGGTCCGAGATCCAGGTCGCGGGAACCGACACGTCGCTCCGGACCGGCGACAAGCTGCTCTTCGTCTTCGGTACGGCGGCGGGCTCGGGCTCCGGTTCGGGCTCAGGCTCCGGTTCGCGTGAGGGCTCGGGTGAGGGCTCCGGCCCGCGTGAGGGCTCGGGTTCGGGCGGCGGGCAGGGTGGTCAGCCGCTATTGCTGCCCGTCGCGCGCGTCCGCCTCGACCGCCAGGACGACGTGACGGCGATCGGGCTGCCGCAGTCCCCGCCGCCGTCCCTCGCCGAGCTGGTCGCGGAGGTACGCGAGTGGATCACCGAGGACGACCGGGAGACCGAGGAGGGCGACCCGGCCCCCGACAACCCCAACCCGCGTCCCGTCAGCATGATCATCTCGGTCTTCGACGACCAGGTGCTGGCGCCGCTGCGCGCGGATCTCGACGGGATCACCACGCCGGCGGGGCTCGTACGGCGGCTCGCCGCTCCGCGTGAGCGCATGGCCGAGGCGGCGGCCGTGGCCGCCGCCCACGAGGATGTCGTCGCCTGGTTCGAGCAGCTGGCCGCTATCATCGGCGAACTGGCCGAACGAGCAGCCGAGTTGGGGACATCCCAGCCGGAGCCACCGGAACAGCCCGACCAGCCGGACCAGCCCCTGCCACCGGAGGGGTCCGCGCTCACCGGCCGGCCCGACCGGCCCGGTGCACCCGGCGGCGTGACCGGCACCACCGCCGGTGCCGCCCTGCGGGCGCTCGGCGCCGTACTCCCCGCGCTGCGCACCGGTGGCGCGCGGCCGCCCTCCGGCCACGGGACGCCGTCGGGCGCCCCCGGCCAGCTCCTCGCGCCCGACTCGGACCTCGGCGCCCGGCTGCTGGCCGCGCTCGATCCGCGGGTGTCGGACAGCCTCTACGCGGCCTGGCGCAACGCCGCCCCGGCGGCCTCCGCCGGGGCCACCGTCCCGCTGCTGCGCGAGCTCCAGGCGATGCGGGTGACCGCGGCCCCCTTCGGGGCGACCGCGCCGCTCCAGCCCGTACAGGACGAGCGCGGCCGGGTCATCCGCCAGACGGACTGGCCGCTCACCGGCTCCGCGCTGACCACCGTACGGGTCGTGTACGACACGGCGGGCAAGGTGGCGGTGCGGGCCGAGTTCCAGCACACCGAGTACGGCTCGTCCGTACAGACGTCGGAGCCGCTGCCCGCCGCGAAGACCTTCGGCCTCGGCCCCGGCCAGGTCGTCCTGACCACCCGCCCCGCGCCGAACGGCAGCGGGAACAGCGACGGCGGCAGCGGGAACGGCGACCGTGCCGAGCCCGAACAGCCGGGTGTGACAGCCCAGTTGCTGCCCGGCCTCCCCGAGAGGACCCTCTTCGTCTCCCTCCCCGGCGACGACGGCCGCGTCCGGATCACCGTCCGGGGCAGTGAGTCGAAGGAGTGGTCGCTGGCACCCGGCGAGCGCCGACAGGAAGCCCACGAGGGGTACGAGTTGACCGTCCGCCACGCGTCCGGCAGCGAACCGGCGAATGTCGAGATCGGGATCGCGACCGTGCCCGAGCGGCCCCGCCGCCATGTCCTGGCGCTCGACTCCGTGCAGGACGGCGTCACGGTCGGGAGCTGGGTCGCGATCGAGCGGCCCCGCAAGGGCGCCACCGGCCCGGACGGGATCCCCGGTGATCCGAAGCTCGCCTCCGTGAGGACCAGGGTCACCGCGGTGCGCACCGCCGCGTACACCGACTACGGCATCACGGGGCGGGGCACCGAGCTGACCCTCGCGGAGCCGTGGCTCGACGCCCACGACGTGCTGCTCTCCACGATCCGGGACACCGTCGTGCACGCGGGCGGCGAGCCGCTGCGCCTCGCGGACGAGCCGCTGGGCGCGGACGTCCACGGCAACGAGCTGGAACTCGACTCCCTCTACGACGGGTTGACCGCGGGCCGGCATCTCGTCGTGTCCGGGGAGCGCACCGACATCCCCGGCACGACGGGGGTGCGCGGCACGGAACTGGCGGTGATCGCCGCGGTGGAGCAGCGCCTCGACCCGCTGCTGCCCGGCGACCACGTCCGTACGACGCTGACGCTCACGGCCGGTCTGGCCCACCGCTACCGCCGGGACACGGTGCGGGTGCAGGGGAACGTGGTGCCGGCGACGCGCGGGGAGAGCCGTGACGAGCCCATTGGGAACGGCGACGCGGAGCGGGTCAACCAGACGTTCGCCCTCTGGCAGTCGCCGCTGACCTGGCTGCCCGCCGACAATCCGCTGGGCGCCGTCCCGACCCTGGAGGTGCGCGTCGACGGACTGCGCTGGCACGAGGTGGACAGCCTGGCCGGACACGGGCCGCGGGACAGGGTGTACGTGTCGGGGACGGACGCGGACGGGCGCCCGACGGTGACCTTCGGCGACGGGGTGATCGGCGCCCGGCTGCCCACCGGGCACGAGAACGTACGGGCCCGCTACCGCTTCGGCACCGGCCGGGCGGCCAACGTGCCCGCGCACCGCGTCACCCAGGCCATCACCCGGCCGCTGGGCGTCACCGCCGTGACCAACCCGCTGGCCGCGACGGGGGGCGCGGACGGCGACGGTCCCGGGCTCACCCGGCGCACCATCCCCCTCGCGGTCTCCGCGCTCGACCGCCTCGTCTCCCTCCGGGACTACGAGGACTTCGCCCGCTCGCGGGCGGGGATCGGCCGGGCGACGGCCCGTGAGATCTTCGACGGGCGGCGGCGCGTGCTCCATCTGACGGTCGCGGGGACCGACGACATCGCGATCGCCGACGACTCCGAGGTGCTGCGCGCGCTGCGCTCCTCGCTCGCGCGGTACGGCGACGCGCGCCTCCCGGTCCGGGTCGACGTGCGCGAGCTGGTGCTGTTGCTGCTGGCGGCACGGGTGAAGGTGGCCCCCGACCACACCTGGACCGTGGTCGAGCCGCGGCTGCGGCAGGCGCTGCTGTACGCGTTCGGCAGCGGACGGGGGGAGTTGGGCCGTCCCGTCCATCTCTCCGAGGTCCTGGCGGCCGCCCACCGGGTGCCCGGTGTGGAGTACGTGGATGTCGATGTCTTCACCGGGGTGCCGGCGTCGGTCACCGCCGACGGGCTGTCCGTGCTCGCGGACGGCCTCACCCGCCCGCGCGCCTCGGTCCCGGCGCGGCCCGCCACGTACGACGTGGACACTCATCAGGTCACCGCCGAGGACGGCGAGACGCTCACCCTGATCGCCGCGCGGTACGGCCTGTCGCTGGCCCGACTGCTGCGCCTGAACCCGGACATCACCGATACCCGGCCGCTGGAGAAGGGGCGGGTGGTGTGTGTCTTCCGGGGCATCAGGCCGGCCCAGCTCGCCCTGCTGACGCCGGAGGTCGCGGACACACTGATCCTGACGGAGGTCACCGCATGAGCAGGGAACCGGACGGGCTCGCGGAGCTCCTCCCGCAGTGGCACCGGCTGCGCGACACCGAGGACGGCGAGCCGCTGCGCGCCCTGCTCGCGGTGATCGCCGAGCAGGTGGACCGGGTACGGGACGGCGTCGAGCAGGGGTACGAGGACCGGTTCGTGGAGACCGCGGCGCCCTGGGTGCTGCCGTACCTCGGTGACCTGGTCGGTTACACCGCGCTGCCGGGGTACGAGCGCGTACGGGCGCGCGGGCTCGGTACGGAGGGTGTGGACGCGGCGGAGGCGCGGAAGCGGCTCGCGGAGGCGCTGGCACCGCGCCGCGATGTCGCCGCGACCGTCGCCAACCGGCGGCGCAAGGGCACGCTCGCCCTGCTGGAGGAGCTGGCCGAAGGGGTGGCCGGCCTGCCGTCACGGGCGGTGGAACTCTCCCGGCTCGTCTCGCACCACCAGCCCGTCAAGCTGTACGGGGCGGCGACCGCCGCGGTGGACGCCCGCCGCCTGGAGCGCGGCAGGCTCGCGGATGTACGGGACGGCGCCGCGCTCGATCTGGCGGGCGGTCCCTTCGGCGCGGTGGCGCGGACGGCGGAGGTCCGGCGGGCCGGATCGGAGCGCCGTCAGGGCGGCAACTCCCCCGCCGGGGTGGGGCTGTTCGTGTGGCGGCTGAAGCCGCACCACGTGACGGGCGCGCCCGCGTACTGCGTGGACCGGGCCCGTAACCTCTACACGTTCTCGATCCTCGGCAACGACACACCGCTGGCGACCAGGCCGGTGCCCGAGCCGTCGCCCGCCCATGTCGCGACGATCGACCATGTCCCCGCGTACATCCGCCGCAGGCAGCTCGCCGACCGGCTCCTGGACTACTACGGCCCCGGGAAGAGTTTCACCATTCGGCGCGACGGGCGGAAGGAGCCGGTGCCGCTGTCCGACCTCGTCGTGGCGGACCTGACCGACTGGCGTTACCGCCCCGCGCGCGGGCAGGTGGCCGTCGACCCGGTGCTCGGCCGGATCGCGTTCGGGGCGCGCTCCGCGCCGCGCCAAGGCGTCTGGGTCAGCTATCACACCGCGTTCTCCGACGACATGGGCGGCGGCGAGTACCCCCGGGACCGGGAGACGCCGGTGACGGCGGCGGTGTACCAGGTCGGCCCCGGCCGCCGGTATCAGCGGATCATGGACGCGTACGGCGCGTGGCGGGACGACCGGCGCGGCGGGCGCTGCGGCCCCGACGGCGTCATCGAGATCACGCACAGCGGCGCGTACCAGGAGCAGTTGGACTTCGAGCTGGACCCCGGCGACCGCCTGGAGGTGCGGGCGGCCGAGGGCGCCCGGCCGGTGATCCGGCTGCTGGACTGGTACAGCAACCGGCCCGACGCGCTCAACATCCGTGCCACGGGGGACGGGGAGGAACCGGAGGCCGACGGCGAAGGCAACAGCGACAACGACAACGACGCGGGCGGGGAACGGAGGGGAGCCCCCGCGGGCGCGGCGCGGCCCGCGGCGCCGCGGATCGTGCTGGACGGTCTGCTGATCACCGGGCGCGGTCTCCATGTCTCCGGGCCCGTCGGCGCGCTCGTCCTGCGCCACTGCACGCTCGTCCCCGGCTGGTCGCTGGAGCCGCACTGCGAGCCGCACTCCCCCGAGGAGCCGAGCCTGGTGCTGGACCGCACCACCGCGTGTGTGGCGATCGAGCGGAGCGTCCTCGGCACCATCGAGGTGATCGGTGACGAGGTACGGCACGACCCGCTGCCGCTCCACATCCGTGACAGCGTCCTCGACGCCACCGGCCACGACCGGGCCGCCCTGTCCGCGCCGGACTGCCGCCACGCCCACGCGGTGCTGCACGCGTACCGCACCACGGTGATCGGCGAGATCCACGCGCACGCGGTGGAGATCGCCGAGAACAGCGTCTTCACGGGGGTGGTCCGGGTGGCCCGGCGGGGCATCGGCTGTCTGCGGTTCTCGTACGTGCCGCCCGGCTCCCGCACCCCCCGGCGCCACCGCTGCCAGCCGGATCTGGTGGGCCGGGAGAACGCGCAGCTCGTACGGCCGCTGTTCACGAGCGAGCGGTACGGGACGCCCGCGTACGGGCAGCTCGCGGCCGGGTGTGCGGAGGAGATCGCGCGGGGCGCGGACGACGGCTCCGAGATGGGCGCCTTCCACGACCTCTACCAGCCGCAGCGCCTGGACAGCCTGCGGGCCCGGCTCGCCGAGTACACCCCGGCCGGTACGGACGCCGGCATCTTCCACGTCACCTGACGCCTGACCTCTGGCACCTGGCCTACGACACCCGACCTCTGGCACCCGACCTCTGGCACCCGACCGGGCACCGTACCCGACGCTTCACGACCCACCGAACTTCCGAGGGGGACCCCTTCCCATGCACGCAGACATCTCCCGCGACACCTACCGGCCCGAGCGGCACTACTCGGCCGTGCTCGCGCAGCAGGGCCGAGTCCAGCTCGACGCGGACGCCAACGAACAGGCCGCGATCCAGCTCGCCCAGGCCCGTACCGTCGCCGCCGACCTGATCGGTCGGCACGGCGGGCCGCGCGACGCCACCGGCTTCGCGGTGGGCTTCGTGCCGGGCAAACGGGAGCTGGACGATCTGACCATCGGCGGCGGCCGTTACTACGTGGACGGCATCCTGCTGGACGCGGACCGGCCCGCGCCCGGCGTCCCGGTCCCGGACGACGAGGCCAGGACCGCCGAGGAGGGTGACGGGGGCCAGGACGGCGAAGGGGCCCCGGCGCCCGCCGCGCCGGAGCCGCCGGCCGGCTGGACGTACTGGGACCAGCCGGACGCGTACCGGGACCCGGAGCGCCCCGGCGACCGGCTCCCCGCCCAATTCCCTTATCTGGCCTATCTGAAGGTGTGGGAGCGCTCGGTCACGGCGGCCGAGGACCCGCTGCTGCGGGAGGTGGCGCTGGGCTCCGCGATGCCGGACACGGCGGCCCGGCTCAAGGTCGTCTGGCAGGTGCTGCCGCTGCCCGGCGCGGCGCTGGAGCTGGAGACGGCCGACGGTTCGCCGCAGAACCAGGACCAGGTGCGGGAGGCGTTCGCCCGCTGGGTGGCGGCGCAGGAGCCGACGGCCCGGATGGCGGCGCGCAGCCGGCGGCCGGAGCACGCGGACGAGGAGCCGTGCCTGGTACGGCCCGACGCCCGGTACCGGGGGCCGGAGAACCAGATGTACCGCGTGGAGATCCACGAGGGCGGCACGGCGAAGGAGGCGACGTTCAAGTGGTCGCGGGAGAACGGCTCGGTGACCTTCGCCGTGGACGGACTCGACGGTACGTGGGTGGAGCTGACCTCCCTCGGCAGCGACGACAAGCTCGACCTGAACGTCGGTGACCTGGTCGAGTTCACCGACACCGGGGCCATCGGCCGGGGCGAGCCGCTGCCGCTGCTGCGGGTGGAGGAACTCGACCTGCCGGGACGGCGCGTACGGCTCTCCGGTGAGCCGGAGCGGCACGTGGGGCGGCGCCCGGAGCTGCACCCGTTCCTGCGGCGCTGGGACCACCGGGCGGGCGGGCGCCACACCGGGGGCGGCGGTACGGGAGGCTCCGGGCGGCCCGGGCAGGGCGCCGGGAAGCTGCGCGGCGGCGCGCTGCGGATCGAGGAGGGCGGCTGGCTGCCGCTGGAGGACGGTGTGCACGTCTACTTCGAGCCGGGCCGGACCTATCGCTCCGGTGACTTCTGGACCGTGCCCGCGCGTACGGCCACGGGCGACGTCGAGTGGCCGACGGACGCGGCCCGCCGGCCGCTGCTGCGCTCGCCGCGCGGGATCGAGACGCACTACGCGCCGCTGGCCTGGGTGCTCAGCGAGAGCGCGGTGACCGATCTGCGGCTGGCGTTCGGCCCGCTGGCCGGGCCGGTGCCGGCGGCGAGCGAGGCGGAACTGGCCGCGGAGCGCGCGGCGGAGGAGGAGACCGTCGCCGCGGAACGGGCCGCCGCGGAGGCGGCACAGCCCCCGGCCTAGGGTCTTTCGTTTGGATCAGGCTGGATCAGGGAGCGGGGTCCGGTGCCGTGGATCGCAAGGCGGAGGAGGGAGGCGACGCAGGAGCGGATGGGGTCTCCCCTGGTCGAGCGAAGCCGAGACCTCGGGGATGACTGACGACAACGCCGCGAGGCGCGGTGCCAGGGCACGCGAGCCCAGCCTGATCCAAACGAGAGGCCCGAGGGACCGGGGAGCACGGAGGACGGGTCCGGGAGCTGACCCCGCGCGGGAGCCACCGGCGAGGCCCCCCTCCACACACACCGGACCAGCACCAACACCAACACCAACACCAACACCAACACCAACCGTTGTAGCAGCAGATACAGCAGCCGACGCAGCAGCAACAGCACACCGGAACAGCCGTGAAGGAGCACCACGATGGCCACCCCACTGACCGCCGCCAGACTGCTCGAAGCCCTCCGTGACGAGGGGCTGAACGTCGTCGAACACCGCAGCTGGCGTACCCACAACCGCAACCACAAGGGCGCCTGGGGACCGGTGCACGGGGTGATGATCCATCACACCGTCACCTCCGGCACCGACAGCTCCGTGGAGCTCTGCTACAACGGCCACTCCTCCCTCCCGGGGCCGCTGTGCCACGGAGTGATCGCCAAGGACGGATCGGTCCATCTGGTCGGCAACGGCCGGGCCAACCACGCCGGTCTCGGCGACGACGACGTGCTGCGCGCGGTGATCAACGAGACGGCGCTGCCCGCCGACAACGAGGCCAACACCGACGGCAACCGCTATTTCTACGGCTTCGAGTGCGTCAACCTGGGGAACGGGCAGGACCCGTGGCCCGCCGCCCAGCTGGACGCGATCGAGAAGGCCGCGGCGGCGATCTGCCGCGCGCACGGCTGGACGCAGCGCTCGGTGATCGGCCACAAGGAGTGGCAGCCCGGGAAGATCGATCCGCGCGGCTTCACGATGGACTCGATGCGCACCCGGATCGGGAACCGGCTCGGCGGAAAGCCCGAGGTCCCCTCGAAGCCGCCGGCCACACCCCCGGCGGCGTACGAGCCGTTCCCCGGGGCCGCGTTCTTCGCGGTGGGGCGGCGCAGCGCGGTCGTCACGGCGATGGGCAAGCGGCTGGTGGCGGAGGGGTGCGGGCAGTACCAGGTCGGGCCGGGGCCCGACTGGTCGGAGGCCGACCGGGCCTCGTACGCCGCGTGGCAGCGCAAGCTGGGCTACTCGGGCGGCGACGCCGACGGCGTCCCGGGCCGGACGAGCTGGGACCGGCTCAAGGTCCCCCAGGTCTGATCCGCCGCACCGCCGGCGCCCCGGGGTCCTGTACGGCCGGTCTCAGCCGCGGCCCTGGGACCGCAGCCGCCGCCACACCGCCTTCGCCGCGTTGTGTCCGGACATGCCGTGCACCCCGGGCCCCGGCGGCGTCGCGGAGGAGCAGAGGAAGACCGCGGGGTGCGCGGTGGCGTACGGGAAGAGGGAGATCTTGGGGCGCAGCACGAGCTGGAGCCCCGAGGCGGCGCCGCACGCGATGTCCCCGCCCACGTAGTTGGCATTACGGTCGGCCAGCTCGGGCGGGCCCGCGGTGGCGCGGGCCAGGACGCGGTCGCGGAAGCCGGGCGCGAAGCGCTCTATCTGCCGCTCGACGGCGTCCGTGAGGTCGCCGTCCCAGCCGTTCGGGACATGGCCGTACGCCCAGAAGACCTGCTTGCCCTCGGGCGCCCGGGAGGGGTCGGCGAGGCTGGGCTGGGCGGTGATCAGGAAGGGTGTGCCGGGTGCCTGGCCGCCGGACGCCTGGCGCAGGGCGAGCCCGATCTCCCCGCTGGTGGGGCCGATCTGGACGGTGCCGGCGCGGCGGGGCTCCTCGGCGGTCCACGGGACGGGTCCGTCGAGGGCGTAGTCGATCTTGAAGGTGCTCGCGCCGTACCGGTAGCCGTCGTAGACCCGGCCGAGGCCGGCGATCCTGGCGAGCGCGGTCGGGGAGGTGTCGAAGACATAGGCGCGGGCGGGTGGCAGGTCGTCCAGCCGCTTCACCTCGTACCCGGTGTGGATCGTGCCCCCCAGGTCGCGGAGGTACCCGGCGAGCGCGTCGGAGATCGACTGGGAGCCGCCGCGCGCCGCGGGCCAGCCCCCGGCGTGCGCGGCGAGGGCGAAGAGCAGCCCGACGGCGCCGGTCGCGAAGCCGTTCAGCGGGGCGATCACATGGGCGACGAGCCCGGCGAACAGGGCCTTCGCCGGCTCGTCGCGGAAGCGGCGCGTCAGCCAGGTCGAGGGCGGCAGGCCGGTGAGGCCGAAGCGGGCGAGTGTGACGGGGTCGCGGGGCAGCGCGGTCAGCGGCAGGGACATGAAGTCCCGCGTCAAGGTCTCCCACTTGCCGAGGTAGGGCGCGACGAGCCGGCGGTACGCGCCGGCGTCGCGCGGGCCGAAGGAGGCGGCGGTCTCGGCGACGGAACGGGAGAGCACGGCGGCCGTCCCGTCGTCGAAGGGGTGCGCCATGGGCAGCTCCGGGTGGACCCAGTCCAGGCCGTACCGGTCGAGCGGCATGGTCCTGAAGACGGGCGAGCCGATCCCCAGCGGGTGGACGGCGGAACAGGGGTCGTGCCGGAATCCGGGGAGCGTCAGCTCCTCCGTCCTGGCCCCGCCGCCCACCGTGTCCTTGGCCTCGAACACGGCCACGGAGAAACCGCGCCTGGCCAACTCGACCGCGGCGGTCAGCCCGTTGGGGCCCGCCCCCACGACGACGGCGTCGAGCATCGACGTCACCTCGGACTCCTTTGTCTGCCGATGGCAAGGACTCCAGGATATTCCCGGGCACCGACAGCCCGACGGCGGGTACGGTCCGCGCACGATCAGCGGACCACGGCGGGCGCGTCAGGACACCACCCCGACCACCCTCACCTTGCGCACCCGATCCACTACCCTTCGTCACGACACCTGCTCGGCCGGATACAGAGGTCCGCCGTGGCATCGGAACCGAAGGGATTCTCCGAGTGAACCGCATGCGCACCGCACTCGCCGGGTTCGGCAACTGTCCGGCCCCGGCGGGCGCGTAACACCGTCATGGACCGCCACGCACTGCGGGCCGCGCTGAGCGCGGCAGGGGTACCCGACGACTACTACCGCATCGAGGGGGTCCATGAACCGGCCCCCACCCCCGTCGACTTCCTCTTCGTACGGCGGACCGCCGACGGGGCGTGGGAGACCGGCGCGTACGAACGCGGGACGAGCGAGACCATCGCCCGTCACCCGAGCGAGGCGGCGGCCTGCGAGCACCTGCTGCGTCTGCTCGCCTGACCCGCCCGCGCCGCTCAGGCCCCGGCCAGCAGCCGCTCCCGCACCCGCTCCGCCGTCGCCCGGTCCCTGGCGGCCGTGAACGGGAGCGCGTTGCCGCCCGTGACGCGGTACGGCTCGCCGGTCAGCGTCGCGTGCGCGCCGCCGGCCTCCGTCACCAGCAGCAGGCCCGCCGCGTGGTCCCACGCCAGCTCCCAGCTGAAGGCCACCGCGTCGAGCGCGCCGCGCGCCACCGCCAGATACTCCAGCCCGGCCGCACCGCACGGGCGGGCCTCGACACCCTCCCCGCGCAGCCCCAGCAGGGCGTGCTTCTGCTCGGGCGTGGTGTAGTCCGGGTGGGACATCGCCACCCGCAGCGGCGCGGCGGGCGCGGGCGGTCCCGGGCGCAGCGGGGCGCCGTCGAGGACGGCGCCCCGGCCGCGTACCGCGATCGCCATCTCGTCCAGCGCCGGCGCGTACGTCCACGACGCCACCAGCTCGCCGCCCTGCGCGAGGGCGACGAGGGTGCAGAAGCCGTCCTCGCCGCGGATGAACTGGCGGGTGCCGTCGACCGGGTCCACGATCCATACGGGCGCGTCGCCGTGGAGCGCCTCGTACCGCGCCGGGTCCGCGTGGACGGCCTCCTCGCCGACCACGGCGGAGCCGGGGAGCAGCGCGGTGAGCGCGGCGGTGAGATGCGCCTCCGCGCGGCGGTCCGCGATCGTCACGAGGTCGTGCGGGGCGCTCTTCTCGGCTATCTCGTGCGCGGCGAGCCGCCGGTGGCGGGGCATGATCTCGTCCGCCGCGGCCTTGCGCACCGCTTCCTCCACGGCGGAGACCTGGACGTCCCGAGCCGTCCCGCGCAGGGGAACCGTTCCGTACACCGAGTCATCGATCATGTGTCCAGCCAACCATGGACCACTGACATCCGGCAGTCGGGAGGGTGGCGGGGAGATGCCGGACGCGACGGGCCGGAGCCGGGAGGCCAAGGACGAAATGGTGAACGGCCCGGGCCGGAGCCGGTCGTCCGGCCCGGCGGCCGACCGGCCCGGCGGCCGACCCGTCAGCGTCCCACGGCGTATCCCTGCATGCCGCGCGGGTTGGCCGCGGCGGAGAGGACGCCGGTCTCCGGGTCCCTGGCGACTGCGCAGAGCCGCCCCTCCGACCAGGCGTCCCCGACGGTGACGTCGTGGCCGCGGTGGCGCAGTCCGGCGATGACGTCGGGGTCCGTGCGTGCCTCGACGGTGACGCTGCCCGGCCGCATGGCGCGCGGGTGGAAGGAGCCGGGGAAGCTGTCGTTGTGCCAGTTGGGGGCGTCGATGGCGCCCTGGAGGTCGAGCCCGCCGCGGACCGGCGGCCGCAGGGCGAGCGCGAGGAAGAAGTGGAGCTGCCACTGGTCCTGCTGGTCGCCGCCGGGGGTGCCGAAGGCCACGACGGGGACGCCGTCGCGCAGGGCGAGGGACGGGGTGAGCGTGGTGCGGGGGCGGCGGCCGGGGGTCAGCGAGTTCGGCAGGCCGGGGTCGAGCCAGGCCATCTGGAGGCGGGTGCCGAGCGGGAAGCCGAGTTCGGGGACGACCGGGTTGGACTGGAGCCAGCCGCCGCTGGGGGTGGCGGCGACCATGTTGCCCCAGCGGTCGACGACGTCGAGGTGGCAGGTGTCGCCCCGGGTGGCGCCGTCCGTGGCGACGGTGGGCTCGCCGGCGCCCGCCGCCGGGGCGCCCGGCGGACCGTAGCCGGGCTCGCCCGCGGCGACGGCGCGGGCGTGGGCGCTGAGCACGGGCTCGCGTCCGTCCGGGCTGCCGGGGCGCAGCTCGTACGAGGCCCGCTCGCCTATCAGGGCGCGGCGGGCGGTGTTGTACGGCTCGGACAGCAGCGTGTCGAGCGGTACGGGGGCGGCGTCGCCGTACCAGGCCTCCCGGTCGGCCATGGCGAGCTTGCACCCCTCGACGAGGAGGTGGACGTACTCGGCCGAGCCGTAGCGGGGCAGATCGGCGGCGCGGGCGGGCAGCAGGGCGAGTTGCTGGAGGAGGACGGGCCCCTGGCTCCAGCCGCCCGCCTTGCAGAGGGTCCAGCCGTTCCAGTCGTAGGTGACGGGTTCCTCGTACGTGGCGGACCAGCCGGCCAGATCGGCGGCGGCCAGGGTGCCGGCGTGACGGGAGCCGCTGGTGTCCATGGCGGGACGGGCCGAGTGGGCGAGGATCGCCTCGGCGATGAAGCCGGTACGCCAGATCTCCCGGGCGGCGTCGATCTCGGCGGCCCGGTCACCGGCCCCGGCGGCCTCGGCCTCCGCGATCAGCCGGCGCCAGGTGGCGGCGAGCACGGGGTTACGGAACAGCTCGCCGGGGGCGGGGGCCTTGCCGCCGGGGAGATAGACGTCGGCCGAGGAGGTCCACTCCGTCTCGAAGAGTTGACGGACGCTCTCGACGGTCTGGCCGACGCGTTCGACGGGGGCGTGGCCGTCCTCGGCGTAGCCGATGGCGTACCGCAGCACCGCGGCGAGGGACTTGGTGCCGTGGTCGCGCAGCAGCACCATCCAGGCGTCGAAGGCGCCGGGCACGGCGGCGGCGAGCGGCCCGGTGCCGGGGACGAGGTCGAGTCCGAGGGAGCGGTAGTGCTCGATGGTGGCGCCCCGGGGCGCGGGGCCCTGTCCGCAGAGCACCCGGACCTCACCGCCGGCCGGGGCGAGGATGATCGGCACCTCGCCCGCGGGACCGTTGAGATGTGGTTCGACGACGTGGAGGACGAAGCCCGCGGCGACCGCGGCGTCGTACGCGTTACCGCCGTCCTCCAGTACGGCCATCGCCGACTGTGAGGCGAGCCAGTGGGTGGAGGACACCATGCCGAAGGTGCCCTGGAGGGTCGGTCGGGTGGTGAACATACGGCCTCTCACCTCGCTGTTGAGTACATCGGCCCGGATGACGGGCGCTCAGGACGGGCCCTGGGGAGAATCCGGGGAGTCTGTGCCGGGGTTCCCCTTCTTTCACTCCCCCAGCAGGCTATCGATCACCCTGCCGCCCGGAGGCGGCGCCGGCGCCTCACGCTGATCGCGGCATGCTCATCTGCATCGCCGACCAGGACGTGCCCGCGAACTGCTCCACGTCGCGAAGTACGCGATCGCACACGAAGCCCAGCCCTTCATAGAGGCGGATCGCGCTGGAGTTGTCGGTCCAGACCCCCAGTTCGACCCGCTCCAGGCCCAGCTCCCCGAATGCGGTGGCCAGCACACTGGCGAGCATCGCGGCGCCAACCCCCTTGCCTCGGGCTTCGGGCGCCACGATGACCCGTCCGATCCGGCCGCCGGACCTCTCCGCGTCGAACCGCACCGAGGCATGGCCCACAACCTGGTCACTGGCCACATCGATCGCCATCCAGCTCCGGCGTAGCGGCGTCGCGGACTCAGCCGCGTACTCGGCAAGCTGCCGCTCGTCCAACGGCCAGCTGAAGCCGATGCCGGACCATGTCCACAGCTCAACGGGTCCGTCGATCCACGCCGCGAGCAGCCGGCCATCGGCGAGCGTGAATTCCCGCAGCTCAATCACCGATCAGCGCTCGGTGCAGAACCATCGTCATGGCCCAGACCCTATAGGCCCCGGTCTCCGAGTGCCCCTCCCCCATGCTCCGTTGAGGTCTGACCGGGTTCCTGCTGTCAGTCTGTTTTGACATCGGCGGATCGTCCCACGGCCTGCGCTCGATACCGCCCCGGTGTGGTGCCGAACTCCCTTTGGAAGGCGTGTGAGAGCGCGTACGGGCTGCCGTAGCCGACTTGGCCGGCGATGGTGGCCAGGGTGTCCGGGGTGTCGCGGAGCAGGGTGGCGGCGCGGATCACGCGCCACCAGGTGAGGTACGCCATCGGAGGGCGGCCGACCAGGGTGGTGAACCGGCGTGCCAGGGTGGGACGGGAGACACCCGCCTCCGCCGCCAGACGGTCATTGCTCCACGGCGCGGCCGGGTTCGAATGCAGCGCCCGCAGGGCGGCGGCCGCCACCGGGTCGCCCAGTACGCGGGGCCAGGCTCCGCTGGGGGCCTCTGTCATCCAGGCGCGGATCATGTAGACGAGGAGGAGGTCGAGCAGGCTCGGGAGCGCCACGCAGGAGCCGGGTCGCGTCTCGTCCAGCTCACCGGCGAGCAGATCGATGGCGGCACGGAGTTCGAGGTGGCTGCTTACTCGGCTGGGAAGGTGGACGACCTCAGGCAGCTCTGCCATGAGCGGGTGCATGCGGCTGCAGTCGAGCCAGTACTTGCCGCAGAGCAGCTCCGTCTCGTAGCGAGCCGACTGGGTTCGCGGCTCTGTCCCCACAAGCCATTGCTCGAACGGCACCGCCTCGTTCTTCGCGACCGCCGAATCGACCGGAGAATCTGCGATCACATGGCCTGTGCCATGGGGCAACAGCACCGCGTCACCCACGCCGAGAGGTATGGGGGCGCCGCCGTCGGTCAGTAGCCAGCAGTGGCCCTTGAGAACGACATAGATGCCCGCGCCGTCGTACGGGTCCAGTCGCGCGCACCAGCTCCCGCTTGTCCGCAGCCGGTGGAACCAGGGGTGCCCGAGGTGCACGGCAGAGATCGCATCGCTCACCACATCCATCCATCGAGGATATCTGTCGTATGAAGGGTGAGACGGATTCGTATCTTCTTGAGCCGGATGCGCATTGAGACGATCGTTGGACCTTCCTTAAGGTCGGTCACGTGACGAACGAGAACAAGAGTATGCAGGGCATGATGCTGGGAGACGTCGAGGTCATCCGGGTTGTCGAGTGGCACGAACCCTTCCTGCCCACCTCCGGCATGTTCCCGGGAGCTGCCGCCGATGTCTGGAAGGACAACAAGGACTGGCTGGCACCGGATCACTGGGAGCCGGACGGTGATTTGGCGGTGCTTGCTCTGCAGAGCTGGGTGCTGCGCAGCGCGGGCCGGACCGTCCTGATCGACACCGGAGCGGGGAACGGGCGCGAGCGGCCGGGCATGGGGCCGTTCCACCACTCCCGGAGTGATTTCCTCGGCCTCCTGGCGGAGGCCGGTGTCCGCCCGCAGGACGTCGACGTCGTGGTCAACACCCACCTCCACGTCGACCACGTCGGCTGGAACACCGTCGACGCGGACGGGCAGTGGGTACCGGCGTTCCCCAACGCCCAATACCTCATTCCGGCTGCCGACGACCTCCACTACGGTCCGGACAACGCGTACGGGAACGGCGCGCAGGAGGTCGACCGCCTGATCTACGAAGACAGCATCGCGCCCATCCACCAGGCTGGACAGGGTGTGCTGTGGGACGGCCTCCACCGCATCGACGAACACCTCACCCTGGAGTCCGCACCCGGTCACACTCCCGGCTCATCCGTGCTGCGACTCGCATCCGGCAGTGACCGGGCGGTCTTCGTCGGAGATCTGCTGCACAGCCCGGTGCAGATCCTGCACCCCTGTTGCAACAGCAGCGCCTGCCTGGCACCGGAACAGGCGGTGGCCAGCCGCCGTCGAATTCTCGGGCGGGCGGCGGACGAAAGGGAGTTGCTCGTTCCCGCGCACTTCGGTGGCGCAGGGGCCCTGGAAGTACGACGCGACGGTGACAGGTTCGCCCTCGGCCCCTGGGCAACAGTCAGCCCGAAGAGGAGTGCCTCCGCCATGGAGTGAGCCCTGCCCTCACCCGCTCACCGCCCGGTCGTCCCGGTGCCGGCCTTCGTGGGCATCGGGGTCGCGGCGACGCAGACCCTGCTCGTCCCGGTGATCGGTGGATTCAAGGGGTCTTTCGGTCCTCTTTGCCCTTGACGGCGTCGGGGTCCCGGAAGGACGGAGGTACGTCCTCACGGCTGCGACTACTGCGGCAGGGTGAGGATTTCCGCTCCGTCGTCGGTGATGGCGATCGTGTGCTCGCTGTGTGCTGTCCGGCAGCCCGTCGCACTTCGGAGCGTCCACCCGTCGGCGTCCGTGACAAGCTGGGCGGTGTCCGCCATGACCCATGGCTCCAGCGCCAGCAGCAGCCCGGGACGCAGTTTGTATCCACGGCCGGGCCGCCCGGTGTTCGCGACGTGCGGGTCCTGGTGCATCGTCGACCCGATGCCATGACCTCCGAACTCGGTGTTGACCGGGTACCCCGCCGCGCCGAGAACCGTGCCGATGGCATGGGAGATGTCGCCGACACGGGCCCCGGGCCCGGCGGCGGCGATCCCCGCGGCCAGCGCGCGTTCGGTCGCGCTGATCAGGGCGACGCTCTGCGGAGTTTTTGTGCTGCCCACGATGAAGCTGATGGCAGCGTCCGCGGCGACTCCGCCCCGGGAGACGGCGAGGTCGAGGGTGAGCAGATCGCCGTCGGCGAGCGTGTAGTCGTGTGGCAGCCCGTGGAGCACGGCGTCGTTGACGGCCGTACAGATGTAGTGGCCGAACGGGCCGCGTCCGAAGGACGGCGCGTAGTCGACGTAACAGGACGACGCTCCCGCCGCGACGATCATTTCCTCGGCCCACCGGTCGATGTCCAGAAGATTCGTGCCGACCGTGCTACGGCTCTTCAGCGTCTGCAGGATGTCACCGACCACGGCGCCGGTGGTTCTCGCCCGGGCCAGCAGGGTGGGGTTGAGGATCTCGATCATGTGGCGCCCTTCTCACGCAACCAATACCTATACCGTCATTACTATACCGGTACGGGAATTGGGGTCATCGCCAGATCGACCTCGCGGATCAAAGGCGCCGAGTTCCGCCTCCCGGTCCGCTCGGGCGGACCCGCGGACGGGGACGCGGGCGGGCACGCGCGACGCCCGCCGATGCCGCCGGCTCGGGCGTCGGCGACCCGGGTCAGAGGGTGTCGAGGCCGTCGGTCAGCCGGTTGAGGAACCGGGTGAAGGTGGCCTCGGGGGTGAGGGAGCGCCCGGGGGCCGCGAGGGCTTCGGCGAGCTCCGGGTGGTGGCCGTCGGCGGCGACGGTGGCGAGATAGCGGGCCTCGGCCGCCAGCCGGTCGGGCGAGCGCGCCGCCGCGGCCTGGGCGAGCTCGTGGCCGACGTGCGCGGCCACGAACGAGGTGAGCTGGGCGAAGATCTCCAGCTTCGCGGAGCCGTCCAGTCCGGTGGGGCGCAGGACGGTGAGCGCGTGTTCCAGGAAGGCCAGGGTGTGGGGCCCGGGGGTGCGGCGGGTGGACAGGGCGGTGGGCAGCCAGGGGTGGCGCAGCATGAGGGCGCGCTGGAGGTGACCGATGACCTTGAGGTCCGCGCGCCAGTCGCCGGTCGGCGCGGGGACGGTCAACGGAGCGCCGCTGGAGAGTCGTTCGGCGCCGGTCGGCGGTTCGCCATCGGTCGGCGGTTCGCCGTCGGCCGGTAGTTCGGCGCCGATCCGGGGTCCCTCATCGGTCAGCGGTTCACCGCCGGTCCGCAGTTCGCCGCTGACGTGGTCGACCATCAGCTCCAGCAGCGTTCCCTTGTCGGGGGCGTAGCTGTAGAGCGACATCACGCTGACGCCGACCTGCGAGGCGACCCTCCGCATGGTGACCGCTTCGAGTCCTTCCGCGTCCGCCAGGACCACGGCCGCCGCGGTGATCGCCTCTCGGCTGTGGGCGGGCCTGCGGCCCCTGCGGGGCTGGGTCGAGCCCAGCCAGAGCCGTTGGGGGTCGACGCCCCCGGCGCCCGGTTGTCCGTCACGGGTCACGGCTCTCGCGCCTCCTTCCCTCGATCACGGCAGCCCCTTGTGGGCGTCATCCAAGCATGCCCTATTCTCGTACACTGTACGTAAATGACGAAGGGGGAACCATGTCATCACGCACGCACGACCCTGTGCCGAAGCCCGCCTGGGCGCCGCCCGCCGGGAAACCACCGCTGTCCGCACGGATGATGAGGGCGACCTGGCGCCGTCTGCCGGCCCGGCAGTACGACGTCGGGTGGGAGCCGGGGCTGGTGGCGCCGGGGGCCGACGGCAGCCCGCTGATCACGGACCACTACTTCCCGCGCGCGGAGGGCGACTTCCCGACCCTTCTCGTGCGCTCGCCGTACGGCAGGGGGCTGCCGTGGTCACCCATGTACGGCCTGCTCTTCGCCGAACAGGGCTTCCACGTGGTCATTCAGAGCTGCCGTGGCACCGGCGGCTCGGGGGGCGAGTTCGATCTGTGGCGCAACGAACCGGCCGACGGCCGGGCCACGGTGTGCTGGCTGCGCGAGCAGCCGTGGTTCAACGGAACGCTGGGGACCATCGGCCCCAGCTACCTGGGCTACACCCAGTGGGCCCTCGCCCTGGAACCGCCGCCGGAGCTCAAGGCGATGGTGGTGCAGGTCGGTCTGCACGATCCCTACGCCCTGTTCCACGCGGACGGCGTGCTCCGCCTGGAGACCGCGCTCGCCGTCGGCGCGGGCATGACGTACCAGCACCAGGGGATGGCACCGTTCCTCAAGTCCACCCTGCGCCTCCAGCGCCGGCTGCGCGACGTCGTCACCGCGCGGCCGCTGCGCGGTGCGTACGTACCCGCCCTCGGGGGCGAAGTCCCCTGGCTGGACGGTGTGATGGCGCACCCGGACGCCGAGGATCCGTACTGGACCAGCGCCGCACTGACGGAGGCGGCGCGGACCCTGCGCGTGCCCACCGCGCTGATCAGCGGATGGCAGGACGCCCTGGTCGACCAGACCTTCGAGCAGTACGGCAGGCTCCGGCGGGCCGGCTGCGAGACCGCCCTGCTCGTCGGCCCCTGGACCCACGCCTCGGCACTGCAGCAGGGGTGGCCCGAGGTGTTCGCCGAGAGCCTCGCGTGGCTGCGCGCGCACCTGTGCGACGACCCCTCCGGGCTGCGTACCACCCGGGTACGCGTGCACGTCGGCGGCGAGGACCGCTGGCGCGACCTCGACGACTGGCCGCCGGCCCCGGCCGCCGACGCCTCCTGGCATCCCTCCCCGGAGGGGGGACTCGTACGGCAGCCCTCCGAGGACTCCCGGCCGCTGGTCTCGTTCCGCTACGACCCGGCCGACCCCACCCCGTCCGTCGGCGGCCCTCTGCTCTCCCCCTCCGCCGGTTCCCGGGACAACGGGGCCCTGGAGGCCCGGGACGACGTCGTGACATTCACCGGTCCTCCGCTGACCGAGCCCCTGGACGTCCTCGGCCCGGTCTCCGCGCGGTTGAGCGTCTCCACGGACACCGGTCACGCCGACATCTTCACCCGCCTGTGCGACGTGGACGCGGAAGGCCGCTCCGTCAACGTCTGCGACGGACTGGGCCGGTTGCGGACAACCGGGCAGGAACCCGCGCGGGTCACCGTGCCGATGAGCTCGACCGCCCACCGTTTCGCGGTCGGTCACCGCATACGCTGGCAGATCAGCGGGGGCGCCCACCCCCGGTACGCCCGCAGTCCCGGCACCGGGGAGTCACCGGTGGAGGCCACCACTTTCACACCGGTGCGCCTCACCCTCCACGCCGACTCGGCGCTGATGCTCGCCGCCGGCGGCGGCGAGCCCGCGTAACCGCGGAAGCGCGCGGTACTGTCACCGGCGGCACACTGCCCACACGGTCTTCCCGCCGGGAGAGTGCGGCCCGATACCCCAGTCGTCGGCCAGAAACCCCACAAGGAGGCTTCCGGCCGTGACCTCGCCGGCGCCCGGTCGGTGATCGGAACGGTGACGAGTGCGAGGCGGGTGGTACGGCATGACGGAACAGCCGGAGGGTGGCACGGAGGACCCGGCGGGCTCGGAGGAGGTGGCGGACCTGTTCCGCGCCATCGGGCGACAGGTCAAGGTCGCGCGGGAACGAGCCGGAATGAGCCAGAAGGAACTGGGGAAGCGGGTCGGGTACGGGGAGGAACAGATCTCGTCCCTGGAGCGGGGACGCCGGACACCGCAACCGGAGTTCCTGGTGACGGTGGACGAACTGCTCGACTGCGGCGGGCTGCTGGCGGTAGCGGCGGAGGATGTGGAGCGGGCGAAGACGCGGCGGCGGGTACGGCATCCGGAGTGGTTCCGGGACTACGCGGCGCTGGAGGCGAAGGCGGTGGAGCTGTGTTATTACGCGGCGCTCGCCCTGCCAGGCCTTCTCCAGACGGAGGAGCACGCGCACGCGGTCTTTGCCAGCCGTCGGCCGTTGCTCGACGAAGAGACCATCGAGCAACGGGTGACGGACCGGCTGGCGCGGCAACAGATCCTGACGTGTTGGCCGTCACCGCTCGTCTCGTTCACCATTGAGGAGTCCGTTCTGCAACGGCCTACCGGATCAACAGCCGTTCAGAGTGACCAGCTGCGTCGGCTGCTCGCCGTGGCATCGCTACGCAACGTGGAACTTCAGGTCATGCCCACGAACCGTCCGGATCATCCGAGCCTGGGTGGCCCGTTCACGTTGCTCACCCCGAAAGGGAAGCCACAGATCGGGTATGTGGAAGTCCAGAACTTCAGCCGACTCGTGACGGATCCGGAGGAGGTCCGTATGCTGGCCGCGCGTTATGGGAGCGTCCGTGCCCAGGCCCTCACCCCGAGCGAGTCCCTGGCCTTGATCGAGAAGTTGCTGGGAGATCAATGAGCACCGAACAGCCCGTAAAGCTCAGGTGGTTCAAGAGCACGTACAGCAGCGGAGAAGGCGGCGAGTGCGTCGAGGTCGCCGCCGGCCGCGCCACGATCCACGTACGGGACTCCAAGGAGCGCGGCGGCCCGCAACTCGCCTTCGCGTCCCGTGCGTGGGCCGGATTCGTCACCGCCGTCGGACGGGGCCGGTCCTACTGACCAGCGGCCTGTACGCGCCCCAGGCCTCGCGGGCCTCTGCCATACGGTCGTGGACGTCGAGAATGATGTCCCGGATACAGGAGTGCGAGGGCAGGCACGTACAGGATCAGACCTCACACACGCCCGCACAAAGCCATGGCCGGCACATCTGTCAGCGGCATCAACAACCCTTTACCATAGACGCGTTGACAGTGTTGAAGCAGCGCACTCGATCAAGGCCGGGGGCGGGAGCGTCCATGACCAGTCTTCCTGAAATCTCCGCTGAACTCGCCACCTATTTCTCGCTGGCGGCCGAGACCTTGGGTGCCGCCATGGTGGCGAGTGCCGCGCAGCGTGTCGCGGACGGGTCGATCGACGCGGGCCAGGGCTACTTTCGCAGGCTCTTCCGCCGTGGCGGCGGCGAGGACACCCCGATCGCCCTGCCCGAGGGCCGCAGCGAAAACCGCGCCGACCAGCTGCTCGGCGCACTCTCCCCCGAGGACAGGCAGCGGCTGGCCGAGGCCCTGACGACGTGGCTCGGCGAGCAGGGGGACGGCCGTCCGGACGAGGCCCGCCTGGCGGAGCTCATGGCCGCTGCCGAGGCGCCCACCCGCACGTACCACGTCACAGCCCACGGACCGAACTCCGCCGCCATCGGCTCGGTGGGGGACGGCGCCACCTTCCACTTCGGCGGAGGCAATCGTCACGGGGACAGACCGTGAACTCCGTCGGCCCCGGTGCGGGCGGAAGCCCCGAGGCCGGCAACGTCAGCTCCAGTGGCGTCGGCTCGTCCGCGTTCGGGTCGGTCGGTGACAACGCCACGTTCAAATGGGAGCTCAAGCGGCCGTTGACGCACGTCGCATGGCTCCCTGTGTCCGCCTGTCTCGTCATCGCCGCGACCGTCGGCTTCGCCGTGTTCGCCGTCGCCCGGTGGCCCGGCGGCCCGCAGATCCAGTATGTGTGGGCCTATGTCCTCGCGGCCCTCGCCCTGCTGATCGCCGGTGCCGCGGCCCTGTACCCGGCCGACCGGACCGGGCAGATCCGCGACGCCGCGCAGCAGGCCGCCGACACGCGGCGGCGCGGAGTGGTCCGCGCCATCCTCGTCGGCGCCGCCGCGCTCTGCTGCGGTAGCGGAGCGCTCGCCTGGGTGGACGTCGACCGCACCGGCGAGTACGACGTGGAGATGGCCATCGAGGGCATCCAGCCCGTGGACGACACCGGCGGCACACTCACGGTGGAGATGGCACGGCCGGCCTCCGGCGACGTACGGGACAGGCTGCGCCTGACGCTGACCATCGTCGACAACGATCCGAGCACACCCACCTGCGTCGGCCGGACCACGGCGACGATCAACGCCCTCACCTCGGGCATCACCCCGAACGCGCGGAAGGTGCCCGCGCAGTCGACCGTCGACTTCGACCTCGGAGGGCGCCAGGGAGCGGTCCGGTTCGCGGTCGACATGCGGCCGAAGACCGGCTGCTCCATGCGCCTTGCGCAGGCCCGTGGAACGCTGCACAACAACTGAGCCCAGACGACTGCGAGGACCGTTCATGGACAGAACCCTGCGCCGTTCCCGCACGATCCGCACGGGGGCCGCCGTGGCGGCCCTTGCGGGAGCTTCCCTGGCCGGCTGCTCCTCGGAGCCCACGTCGCTGTTCGCCGAAGGGAGGATCGAGGTCGGTGCCAAGAGCGACCAGCCGGGCACGAGCTACTCGCCCCACGACGGCGAGTTCAACGGGTTCGACGTCACGGTCGCCCGGGAGGTGCTCGACAGGGTGGGGGTCAAGTCCCCCGATTTCGAAGGCGTCCTGTCCAAGAACCGGGCCCGCGCCCTGCATGAGGGGGACGTCCAGCTCGTCGCGGCCACCTACTCGATCACGAAGGACAGGATGACGCCGAAGTCGAAATCGGGAGACGGTGAGGGGCTCGACTTCGTGGGCCCCTACGCGTCCACCCAACAGGGCATCCTTGTCAGATCCGAGGACTCAGGGAACTACAAGAGCCTGAGGGACCTCAGCGGACGCCTCGTCTGCGTCTGGCAAGGCACCACCTCCGCGGCGGTGCTGGGGGGAAAGGCGTACGGCGACATCCCCACCGTCACGGAGACGGACGCGCGGGACTGTGTCAGAAAACTGCGGGAGGGTGCCGTCGACGCCGTCTCCACCGACCAGCTGATTCTCTACGGATTCATGGAGGACGACTCCAGTCTCACCGTTGAACGGGCCCTGACGTTCGGCCCGTTCAACGACTACGGCATCGCCATGGCCAAGGGCCACCGCGAGGACTGCAAGAAGCTCCAGCAGGCCCTCATGGACTACGCGGGCAGCAACGACTGGGACCGGGACTTCCAGAACAATCTGCCCCGTGTCCCCAAGGCCTCCCGCGACGAGGCCAGGCCCACCGATGACGACATCGAGACCTACTCCTGCCGCGACAAGCCGGGCAACGCGAAGGTCGACGACTGACAGCCGTTCCCGGGCCCGGCCCCACCCGGACGGTCAGGCGTCCTCCTTCAGGAACAGTTCGACGACGGGGACGGCCACGTCGGGGCGGATGATCGGCAGGGTGAGGGTCAGGGTGCCCGCGGGCTGGCCGCCGAGGCCGGTGGTGAGGGCCTTCACCGAGGGGTCGATCTCGCGGAACGGGATCTCCGAGGCATCGTTGAGGAGCTGCGCGTACGCCACCTTGCCGCCGAGCCCCGGCAGGTGCAGGTGCTCGAAGGGCCAGGCGAAGAGGTGCAGGTAGAGGCGGTTGCCGCGCTGGGTGTAGCGGGTGTCGGCCGGGGCGCGGAAGGGGGCGGGGCCGGCGCCGCGGATGGAGCGTTCGTGGCGGCGCATCCACTCCCCCATGCCCTCCAGGGCCGTGACCGCCGTCGCGTCGAACTCGCCGCGTCCGGTGGGGCCGACGTTCAGCAGCATGTTGCCGTTGTTCGAGACACCGTCGACGAGCATCCGGACGAGGAGATCGACGCTCTTCACATTGACGTTGTCACGGTCGTACCCCCAGCTGCCGTTGAGGGTCTGGCACGCCTCCCACACCACGGGGACGCCGTCGACCTCCATCGGGCGGTCGGGCTGGTACTGCTCCGGTGTGACGAGGTCGCCGGGGATGTCGAGCCGGTCGTTGACCACGATCTCCGGCTGGAGCCGACGGGTGAGGGCGAGGAGTTCCTCCGCGCCCCAGTCCTCGGCGCCCTTGCCGTTCCACACGTCGTGGTGGTCGTCCTGCTTGTAGGAGAAGTCGTAGAAGAGGTAGTCGATGGTGCCGTACCCGGTCAGCAACTCCTCGACCTGGCCGTGCAGATAGGCCCGGTACCGGTCCATGTCCCGGCCCGTGTTGAGCCGTTCGATCTCCTCGGGAGCGTCGTCGCGGCGCGGGTGGTGGCCGTCGATCGTGAAGTCGGGGTGGTGCCAGTCGATGAGCGAGTGGTAGAAGCCGACGCGCAGCCCCTCGGCGCGTACGGCGTCGACGAACTCGCGGACGAGGTCCTTGCCGATGGGGGTGTTCATCGACGTGTAGTCGGTGAGCTTGGAGTCCCAGAGGCAGAAGCCGTCGTGGTGCTTGGTGGTGAGGACCACGTACCGCATGCCGGCCTTCTTCGCGGCGCGCGCCCACTCCGTGGGGTCGAAGAGGTCCGGCTCGAAGTGGTCGAAGTACCTGTCGTAGTCCGCGTCCGTGATCCGTTCGCGGTTCTTCACCCACTCGTGGCGGGCGGGCAGGGAGTAGAGGCCCCAGTGGATGAACATGCCGAAGCGGTCCTCGGTGAACCAGGCGGGGACAGTCATGTCGGATCCTTCCGTGCGTACGTGGGTGGGGTGCGGAGCCGGTGTTCAGCGGCCGCCGAGGCCACTGGTGACGATGCCCCTGACGAGGTGCTTCTGGAGGAGGACGAGGATGATCACGGTGGGCAGCATGGAGACCACCGACGCGGCCATGACCAGGTTCCACTGGCTGCCCTGCTGGCCGAAGAAGGCCTGGAGGCCGAGTGGGATGGTGGCGCGGGCGTCCACGTCGTTGATGACGACGAGCGGCCAGAGGAAGGAGTTCCAGTAGCTGATGAAGGTGAAGACGGCCAGGACCGCGAGGGTCGGACGGGCGAGCGGCAGCATCACACTGAAGAAGGTACGGACCGTGCCCGCGCCGTCGACACGGGCCGCGTCGTCCAGTTCCTGGGGGACCGTCAGGAAGAACTGCCGGATGAGGAAGGCACCGAGGGCCGTGAACGCCCACGGCAGGATCAGCGCCTGGAACGTGTCGACCCATCCGACGCCCTGCATCATCACGTACATGGGGATGACGAGGACGTCCTGCGGGATCATCAGGGTGACCAGGAAGAGCAGGAAGACGAGGTTCCTGCCGCGCCAGCGCAGCCGCGAGAAGGCGTAGCCGCTGAACGCCGCGACGGCGAGGTTGACGGCGGTCCCGAGGGTGGCCACGAGCACGCCGTTCAGGATGAAGCGGGCGAAGGGCAGATACGTGAAGACATCCGCGTAGTTCTGCCACTGGATGGCGGAACCCCACAGGGTGGGCGGGGTCGAGAAGGTCTCGTTGTCGGGTTTGAGGCTGGTCGCCACCATGTAGATGAGCGGCGCCATGAAGAGCAGGGCGATGAGGCACAGGAGCGCGTAGCCGATCGCCCGCCGCGCCCGCGAGCCCGCACCGGGCCCCGGGCCGGGGCCGCGGCCGGTCCCGGCGCCGGTCCTCCGGGGCGCGGTCACGGTGCCCGCCCCGCCGGCTGTGATCGTCCGCGTACCGCTACCCATAGTGCACCCAACGCTTCTGGCCGAGGAACTGGACCGCCGTGATCCCGAGGATGATGACGAACAGCACCCACGCGCCCGCCGAGGCGAGTCCGAGCTGCTGGTTCTGGAATCCGGTGTTGTAGATGTACTGGACGAGCGTCTCGGTCGAGGTGCCCGGGCCGCCCTTCGTCAGCAGGAACGGCTGCGCGAACACCTGGAACGAGGTGATGAGCGTCATCATCGTCGCGAAGAAGACCGACGGTGAGATGGCCGGGAACTTGATGCTCCAGAAGGTCTGCCACGGGCCCGCGCCGTCGAGCTGCGCGGCCTCGACCAGGTTCTCCGGCACCGCGTCGAGCGCCGCCGAGAAGATGAGCATGTTGTAGCCGAAGCCCTGCCAGACGCTCATCGCGACGATCGCGAACATCGCCCACGTCTCGTCCGCGAGGAAGTTCGGCGCCTGCGCCCCGACCGTCGACTGAAGCGTCGCGTCGATCAGCCCGTCTGGCTGGTACAGCATCCGCCATACGACGACGTTCGCCACGATCGGGGTCACCGTCGGGATGAAGAACAGCACCCGGAAGATCTGCCGGTGCCGGATCCGCGGGGTCAGCCAGGCCGCGAGCCCGAGCGAGATCACCAGATTCAGCGGCACGTACAGCACCACGAACCCGACCGTGTTGAGGATGACGGTCCGGAAGACCGGGTCCGAGAACAACTTGGCGTAGTTCCCGAACCCGTCCCACGAACGCTCCCCGATCAGGGGCCAGTTCATGAAGCTCACGAAGAGTGACGCGAGGATCGGGACGACCGTGAAGATCGCCAGCCCGATCGAGTGGGGCGCGGCGAACGCCGCTCCCCACCAGGAGCGCCGTACGTCCGCCGGCTCGGTGGCCACCGCGCCCGCCGTGCCCGTCGTGTCTTTCCTGCCCGGCGCGTCCGCCACGCCCGTCACCGCCCGATTTCTTCCGTCCTCGTCACCGGGAGGGACCGGTGACGGCACCACCGCGCTCCTCACTGGGCGAGCTGCCCCGCGATTGATTTCATCGTCTCCGCGCCCGACCCCTGGCCGTTGACCGCCTGGATCCCGTACTGGACGAACAACTGGCTGAGCTGGTCGCTCTGCTTGTTGCCCGGCAGCGGGGTCGCGTTCTTCTGCGCCACGGGGAAGACGGAGTCGGCGCCGTCGATGCCGGCGTTGTCGTACCACGCCTTCTGGGCCGCCGTACGCGCCGGGAACGCCCGGCCCTGCGTGGCCAGTGATGTCAGGGTCTTCTCACTGGTCATCGTCTCGATGGCCCGGTACGCCTGCTCGGGGTACTTGCACTGCTTCGATATGCCGAAGCCGGAGCCGGCCGAGAAGCTCGAAGGACCGGAGGTGCCGGACGGCATGGTGGCCACGCCGATCGGGAACTTGGCCTTCGCCTTCTGGTCGAGCAGGCCCCAGGGGCCGTCGGTGTAGAGGCCGACCTGCTTGCTGACGAACGCGTTGTTGTCGGCAGAGGGGTCCGAACTCGCCTGGGTGGCCTCGCCCTTCTTCACCAGGGAGGAGATCCAGTCGAGCCCCTGCGCGAACTGGGGGTTCTCCGCGTCGAGTCGGCCGTCCGAGGTGAGGACACGGCCGCCGTTGTAGCCGAGGATCATCGACTCCAGGTTGAGGTCCTCGACGGTCGAGCCGAGCATCGTCTTGCCCGCCGCCTTGAACTTCGCGGCGGCGGCCTCGAATTCGGCGACCGTCCACCCCGGCTTCGGTGCCGCCGCGCCGACCTCCTTGAAGAGGTCCTTGTTGTAGAACATCATCAGCGGTCCGGTGTCGTACGGCAGGGCGTAGAGCTTGCCACCGACCTTCATGCCGTCGAGTGCCGCGGAGTCGAACGCCGGCAGATCGGTGCCCGCGCTCTTGGCGTACTCGTCGATCGGGCGCAGGACGTCCGTGTAGTTCGCCGTCCGGAGGCTCTGTACGGTGACGATGCACGGCGCGCTGCCGGTGCCGAGCTGGGTACGGAGCTTGGTCCAGTAGTCGTTGAAGGGGGAGCCCTGGATCGTGACCTTCGGCCCGCCGTCCGCCCCGGCCCCGTCCGCGACCTTCTGCCAGGCCGCCTTGTCCGCTGTCCCCGAGATCCACATCGACCAGACGAGGCTGTCCTTCGACTGACTCGACGTGCCCGTGCTGGAGGAGCATCCCGTCAGTGCGAGCACCATGGCGGCGCCCACCGCCGTGGCACTCACGCAAAGCCGTTGTTTCATTGCGACATCCACTTCATTGTGTATCGGTGCTTCACTGGGGTGGTACGGAGCCGGGCCCTTCCTCGTGCCGCGCCCATGCCGCGCCATCGGGGTAGGAGAAGGTGGTCAGGGACGTGCCGAGCATCTCGGCGCCCGCGCCGGGCGCCGACGGCGGCCAGTAGTGTCCGTCGTGGACGTCGACCGGTGTGACGAAGTGTTCGTGCAGGTGGTCGACGTATTCGAGGAAGCGTCCCTCGTCGGTGCCCGACACCGCGACGCGGTCGAACATCGAGAGGTGCTGGACGGCCTCGCACAGTCCGACGCCGCCCGCGTGCGGGCAGACGCGGATGCCGTGCTTGGCCGCGAGGAGGAGGATGGCGATGTTCTCGTTCACACCCGCGACCCGGGTCGCGTCGATCTGGAGCACCGACACCGCCCGCGCCTGGATGAGCTGCTTGGCGACGACCCGGTTGGGCATGTGCTCGCCGGTCGCGACGGGTACCGGGGCGATCCGGCGGGCGATCTCGGCGTGGCCGAGGACGTCGTCCGGGCTCGTCGGCTCCTCGACCCACGCGAGTCCGTACGGGCTGAGGCGGTCGATCCAGGCGACGGCCTCCTCGACGTCCCACCGCTGATTCGCGTCGACCGCGATGGCGATACCGGCGCCGACGGTCTCCCGGGCGAGGCGCAGCCGTCTGATGTCGTCGTCGAGGTCGCCTCCGACCTTCAGCTTGATCTGCGTGAAGCCGTCCGCGACCGCCTCGCGGCAGCGGGCGACCAGCCGCTCGTCGTCGTAGCCGAGCCACCCCGGCGTCGTCGTGTAGGCCGGGAATCCGCGCGCGAGGAGGTCACGGCGGCGCTCGGGGCGCCCCGGCTCGGCCTTGCGGAGCAGTTCCAGGGCCTCGTCGCGGGTGAGCGCGTCGCTGAGGTAGCGGAAGTCGACCAGGTCGACGATCTCCTCCGGTGACATCCCGGCGAGCAGGTCCCACAGCGGCAGCCCCGCCCGTTTCGCCCGGAGGTCCCACAGTGCGTTGACGACCGCGCCGATCGCCATGTGCATCACGCCCTTCTCCGGGCCGAGCCAGCGGAACTGCGAGTCGTGGACGAGCGAGCGCCACGTACCGCCCATGTCGGCGCAGAGCGCCTCGGCGTCCTCACCGACGAGCCGGTCGCGCAGCGCGTCGACGGCGGCTGTCTGCACCTCGTTGCCCCGGCCGATCGTGAAGACGAAACCGGCCCCGACGTGGCCGTCGGCCGCGTCCGTGGCGATCTCGACGTACGCCGCCGAGTAGTCGGGCGACGGGTTCATGGCGTCCGAGCCGTGCTGCTCCCGGGAGGTGGGAAACCGGACGTCCCGCGTCGACACACTCGTGATCCGGCTCACTGGGGCTCCTTGTCCTGATCCATGCGCTGCCCAGGCATTTACGTTCCTGACCAAGGCGTTCCGCGCATCAAAACATCGGATGTATCGAGTGTCAAGGGATCAGTTCCCCCCTCATTACAGCGTTATTGAGCCGTGAACCGACACAGAGTTGGGATGAATTACCGAGGGTGTTCGATCCTCCGCACACAGATCAGGCCGCTCCCCGGAATCCGGGGAGCGGCCTGATGGAGGCGGTCGGGTGGAGGCGGTCGGGTGGAGGCGGTCCGCGGGTCAGATCGCCTTGCCGGGATTGAGGATGCCGTGCGGGTCGAACGCGGCCTTCAGCCGGTGGTGCAGCGCCACGCTGTCGGGGCCGAGTTCGTCGGCCAGCCACCGGCGCTTGAGGGTGCCGACGCCGTGTTCCCCGGTCAGGGTGCCACCGAGGCGCAGGGCGGTGGCGAAGATGTCGGAGGCGGTGGCCCAGGCCGCGTCCGGCACCTCCGGGAGCGCGGGGTCGATGACGAGGATGGGGTGGAGATTGCCGTCGGCGGCATGGGCGAGGGTGTGGACGGGCACGCCGTGGCGCGCCGAGATCGTCTCGATCTCCCGTACCGCCTCGGCCAGCCGGGAGCGGGGCACGGCGATGTCCTCGATGAGGGGCCGGCCCAGGCGCTCCAGGGACGGCAGCGCGAGCCGGCGCGCGACGAGCAGCTCCTGGGCCTCGTCCTCGTCGTCGGTCAGCTCTACGGAGGTGGCGCGCCCGTGGAGGACTTGGGCGACCCGCGCGGCCTCGGCCGCCGCGCCCACGCCGTCGCACTGGACGAGCAGCAGCGCGCCGCCCCGGCCGCGCAGGCCGGAGCCCGTGGCCTCGTCGATGGCGGCGAGGACCGGACCGTCCAGCAGTTCGGCCATGGCCGGTTCGATCCGGGCGGCGGTGAGCGCGGTCGCGGCGGCCGCCGCGGCGGCGAAGGTGGCGAAGTACGCGGCGAGCGTCGAGGTCGCGACCGGGCGCGGCCGCAGCCGTACGGTCGCCGCCGTGATCACACCGAGCGTGCCCTCCGAGCCGGTGAGCAGCGCGGTGAGGTCGTAGCCGGTGACGCCCTTGACCGTACGGCGGCCGGTGCGCAGGAGGGTCCCGTCGGCGAGTACGGCGTCCAGACCGAGGACGCTGTCGCGGGTGACCCCGTACTTGGCGCAGCGCAGGCCCCCGGCGTTGGTGGCGATGTTGCCGCCGATGGTGGAGAGGGCGGCGCTGGCCGGGTCGGGGGCGTACCGCAGTCCGTGCGCGGCGGCGGCCCGGTCGAGATCGGCGGTGATCACACCGGGTTCGACGACGGCGAGCTGGTCGCCGGGGGCGATCTCGACGATACGGTTCATCCGGGCCAGGTCGAGGACGAGGGAGCCCTCGGGGGCGGTGGCGCCGCCGGAGAGGCCGGTGCCCGCGCCCCGGGGGACGACGGGGACGCGCAGGGCGTCGGCGTGCCGGAGCGTGGTCCGTACGTCGTCGGTGTGCGCGGCGTGCACGACGGCCATGGGCTGGCCGTCGGGGCGGGCGCCGGACCGGTCGATGGCGTACGGGGCGGTGGCGGCCGGGTCGGTGGTGAGACGGTCGGGGGCCAGGTCGCGGGCGAGCAGGCCGAGGAGCTGGGCGGCGGCGGTGGCCTGTTCGGTGCGCTGGTGCACGGGGTGGTGGTGTGGTGGGTAGGGCTGATGCGGTGGCTGGTGAGTGAGGGTCACGCGGGCTCCTCCGTCGGGTCGGACGTCTCGGTCGGCGCGGGATCCGCCGTGCTCGCCCATGTGCTCAGCGCCGCCGCCCCGATGACCTGGAGCGCGGTGTCCTCCTGGGGCGCGTGCACCGGCGCGCACTGGATGTCGCGGACGTGGCGCTCCAGCGGGTTGTCACGGGTGAGACCGGGGTTGCCGAGCAGCCGCAGCGCGGTCCCGACGGCGGTGGTGGCGTGCCGGGTGGCGAGGATCTTGGCGCCGAGCGCCTGCTCCGGCGTGTACGTGGGGTCGGCGAGCGTCTTGTCGGACGCCTCCCAGTTGAAGTTGCCGGAGAGGATGTCGGCGCCGGAGCCGATGGTGGTGGCGCCCTGGGCGTGCGCGGTGGTGATCGCGTTGCCGTACGAGGCGAGGGCGTCGACGGAGCCGCCGGTCAGCGCCGCGAGTCCGGCGTCCGGGAGGAGCGGGACGGCCTGGATGTCGGTCCATCGCAGACCGGCCCGCTTCAGCAACTCGTAGAGGAAGTACTGGGCCGTGGTGTTCTTGACGTAACCGACCTTCTTGCCCTTGAGCTGGGCGATGCCGGTGATCTTCGAACCCTTGGGAGCTACGACCTCCTGTTGCAGGGTGTTGGCCTTCATCACGGCGACGACCTTGAAGTTCGCCTTGCCGTCGGCCGCCGCAAAGACGGGCGGGATCTCGCTGGAGGCGGCGACGTCGAGCGCGCCCGCCCGCATGGCCTGCAGTTGCAGGTCACCGCCCTGGAACACGCTCCACTTGACCTTGTACGGCGTCTCGTCAAGACCCGCGAGCTTCAGTACGGCCTGGTAGCGCGACCAGCCGGTGTCCCCCACCGCGAGGGTGACGGAGGAGAGGTCGGGCGCGCCGTCGGACGAGGTGGCGGACTTCGTCCCGGCGCCCGTACCGCCGCCGCACGCGGTGAGGAGCAGCGAGGGCAGCACGAGCGCGAGCGCGGAGGCGATCAGGGAGGATCTGCGGAAGCGGGGCATGATGGTTCCTTACGGACGAGCGGCCGGGGCGGCGCGGCCGGCCGGGCGGGGTGCCGCAGGAGGGGGCTCAGGCGGCGGTGCGAGTTTCGCGGGAGGCGAGTTCCCGCCGTACCAGCGGCAGTACGTACCGCGCGTAGTCGATCGCGTCGTTGAGCGGGTCCCAGCCGCGGATGGAGAGCAGCTCGCAGCCGATGTCCACGTAGTCCAGCAGCGCGGCGGCGACGGTCTCCGGCGAGCCGACGAGCGCGGTCGAACTGCCCGCCGCGTTGGTGGCGGTGGCCAGCGGCGTCCACAGCGCCCGGTCGTGCAGATCGCCCCGGGCCGCGATGTCCAGCAGCCGCTGCGAGCCGACATTGGCGGGACGGCCCGCGCCCGGCGCCGGGTAGTGGTTGGCGTGCCTGTCGCGGGTGCGCTCGGCGGCGCCCTCCTTGGCCCGCCCAAGAATACGGTGTGCCTTCTCCCAGGCCAGTTCGTCGGTGGGGGCGATGATCGGCCGGAACGACACCCAGATGCGTGGCCGGGGCCGGCCCGCCGCGTCCGCCACGGCGTGGACGGCGGCGATCTGCTCGGAGGTCTCCTTCAGCGGCTCGCCCCAGAGCCCGAAGATGTCGCCCTGCTGCCCGCCGACCCGGTACGCGTCGGCCGAGGAGCCGCCGACGGAGATGGGGATGGTGCCGTGGTGGGGCGCGACGTCGGAGACGAAGTCCTCGAACCGGTAGTGGGTGCCCTCGTGCGAGACGGGTCCGTCGGCGGACCAGACCTTGCGCAGGATCTGGATGTACTCGTCCGACCGGTCGTACCGCTCGCTCTTGCCGAGGTAGTCGCCCTCGCGGCGCTGCTCCTCGTCGCTGCCGCCGGAGATGATGTGCACGGCCAGCCGCCCCTTGCTGATCCGGTCCAGGGTGGCGAAGGCGCGGGCCGCGTGCGTCGGGAAGATGACGCCGGGGCGGTGGGCGAGCATCGGCTTCAGCCGCTCGGTGTGGGTGGCCACGAACTGGGCGAGCTGAAGGGCGTCGGCGGACGACGAGTGATAGGCGACGAGTGTGTAGTCGAAGCCGCCATCGTCCAGGGCGCGGGCGTAACGGCGGGTGAAGTCGGGGTCGATGCCCCGGCCGAAGGTGGAGGTTCCGTCAAAGGCCGGGTTGGGGTGGACGGCGCTGATGAATTCGACAGGCATGGCGGGAGACTCCTGACAACTGGTCCGAAGGCGGGCGGGGTCGACGGGCGGGTTACGGGCCGCCCCGTGATGGGGAGCCCACTCCCTGTCGCGGGGCAGCCCGTTACTTGACGGAGAGGCTTGTGTCGACGGAATCGGCGACCTTGACGTTCGGGTCCAGGACCTTGATGCCGTGCATCGTGTCCGCGACCTTCTGGACCGCCCGCGTCACCTCGGGGGTGATCGGGACCAGTTCGCCGTAGCTCTGGCTCACGATGGTCTTCGCGACCTCGGCGGAGGCGCCGTTGTTCTTCCGGATCGCGGCGGCGTACGCGTCGGGGTGGTTCCTGGCCCACTCCAGGGCGGTGCCGAGGCGCTTGACCGCGTCGGCGAGGGCCGGCTTCTTGGCCCGGTCGGCCAGCGCCTTGTCGGAGGCCCCGATGAACCCGTAGCCGCTGACCCGCCCGTCTTCGCCGTTGACGATCTCCCGGCCGCCCTGCTGGGTGGCCACCGCCTTGTAGACACCGAAGATCGCCCAGGCGTCGATCCTCCCGGCGCCGAAGGCGGCCTGCGCGTCGGTCGGGAGCAGGTACTTGACCTTGACGTCGGCGTACGAAAGACCGGCCTGCTGAAGGGCGTTGGCGAGCAGATACTCGGAGATGCTGCCTTTGGCGGAGGAGACCACGACCGTCTTTCCCTTGAGGTCCGCCACTTTCCTGATCTCCGAGTTCTTCTGGACGACGATGCCGACGGCTGTCCCGTCGTTGCGCAGCGCGGCCACCGCTTTGATCGGCACACCGCCGCTGAGCGCCTGGAGCGTGGGCAGGTCGGCGGCGTACGTGGTGTCCGCCGCGCCTGCCTGCGCCGCCTGGAACAGCGGCGCCGCGCCCTCGAACTCGGCCCATTTCACCTGGTACGGGGCGCCCTTGAAGGCGTCCGAGGCGTTCGCCAGGGTCTGGAGGTTCTTGGCCTGGTCGCCGAGGGTGAGGGTGACGTCGGAGGCGGCGGCGGCCGGTCCGGAGGCCGTACCGTCGCTCTCCGTACCGCATCCGGCCGTCACCAGGGCGAGGACGGAGAGGGCGAGCGCGACGCCAAGGGTGCGGGTGCGGATACGGGTCATGTGAGGGTTCCTTCCAGGGTTTTCGTGCCCGGTGCCGGGTCGTCGGGGGAGGCGGAGGCCGAGGCTGAGGTCGATGCCGTGGCCGAGGTCGAGGCCGAGGCGTCCCGTACGCCGAGCCAGGCCAGCAACTGGCCGCGCAGTGCGACGAATTCGGGCGAGCCGAGGCTCCGGGGGCGGGGCAGGTCCACGGTCACCTCGTGCGCGATTCCGCCCGCGTCCATCACCAGGACGCGGTCGGCCAGCAGCAGCGACTCCTCCACGTCATGGGTGACGAGGAGGATCGAGCAGCCGTGGCGCTGCCACAACTCCCCCACCAATCGCTGCGCCTTGGCCCGGGTCAGCGCGTCGAGTGCTCCGAACGGCTCGTCGAGCAACAGGAGTTCGGGGTCCCGCACCAGAGCCCTGGCGAGCGAGACACGCTGTGCCTCGCCGCCCGACAGGGTCTTGGGCCACACCCCGGCGCGCTGCTCGATGCCGACCTCCGCGAGCTGGCGGGTGGCCAGCTCCTGGTCCGGCTTGCCGGGCAGCCCCAGGACGACATTGCGCCACACCTTCAGCCAGGGCATCAGCCGGGGCGACTGAAAGGCGGCGGAGCGGCGGCTCGGTACGGTGACCTCGCCGCTGATCTCGTCGTCCAGCCCGGCGAGGATGCGCAGCAGGGTGGACTTGCCGCAGCCGCTCTGTCCGAGCAGGGCCACGAACTCGCCCTGCCGGATGGTCAGATCGAGTCCGTCGATGACGGTCCTGCCGTCGAAGGTCCGGGTCAGCCCCCGGATCTCCACACTCGCGTCCGTCTCCCTGCTCGTGCCCGTATCGGCCGTGCCCGTATCGGCCGTGCCCGTATCGGCCGTGCCGGTACCGGTCGTGCTCGTACCGGTCGTGCTCGTACCGGTCGTGCTTGTGCTCGTGTTCGCGCTCATCGCGTGTCCTCACGCCCCGTCGCCGTCGAAGGATGCCCGCCAGGTCAGCAGGCGTCTGGAGAGCACCCGGACGATGAAGTCGCAGATCAGCCCCAGTACCGCGTAGACGGCGAGGCAGAGCACGATCACATCGGTGCGGAAGTACTGCTGGGCGTTGCTCATCAGATAGCCGATGCCGTTGCTGGCGTTGACCTGCTCGGCGAAGACCAGCGCCAGCCACGCCGTGGACAGGGCGTACCGCAGCCCGATCAGCGCGCCGGGCAGGGCGGACGGCAGGATCACGTAGCGGATCAGCCCGAGCCTGCCGAGCCCCAGCATCCGTGCGGCCTCGATGAGCTGGGAGTCGGCGGAGCGGATGCCGCCGTAGATGTTGAAGTAGAGGGGGTAGGTGACGCCGAGCGCCACCAGGGCGATCTTCGGGGTCTCCTCGATGCCGAACCAGACGATGAACAGCGGGATCAGGCCCACCCACGGGATCGCCCGGAGCATGCCCATCGAGGAGTCGATGACGTCCTCGCCCAGCCGGAAGAGTCCGGCGGTCAGGGCGAGGGAGAGCGCGATCACGGCTCCGATCACAAAGCCGGTAGCCGCCCGTTTCCCGGACGCGGTGATGGCGCTGGGGAGTTCGCCGTTGGCGGTGAGTTCCCCTGCCTGACGTACGACATCGACCGGCGAGGCGAGGACGCTCGAAGGCAGGACGCCGGTCGCGCTCGCCACGTACCAGACGAGGAGTACCCCGACGGGTCCGCTGGCGCGCCGCGCCCACCGGGGGACGCCCACCCCGCCCCGGGCCTGCCGGCCGGGCCGGATGGTGAGACGGGGGGCCCGGCCCGGGGCCGCGCCCGGGGCGGTGTCCTGGGGCACGGCGGGCGGAGAGGCGGCGCCGGGGGCGGTGTGCTCCTGCACTGACATCTCGGTTCCTCTCGATCAGCCCGGCTGGTGGCCGGTGGCTGCGGGGCGGGCGGGGTCTGCGGACCAGGCGGACCAGGAGCCGGGGAAGAGGGCCGCGTCGGTACCGGCGAGGGCCAGCGCGGCGATCTGGTGGGCCGCGGTGACGCCCGAGCCGCAGTAGACGGCGACGGGCGCGCCGTCGCCCGCGCCGAGCGCCGCGAAGCGGGAGCGGAGGGCGTCCGGCGGCAGGAAGGTGCCGTCGGCGGCGAGGTTCTCGCCGGTGGGTGCCGAGCGGGCACCCGGGATGTGGCCGGCGCGGGGGTCGACGGGCTCGGTCTCGCCCCGGTAGCGCTCGGCGGCGCGGGCGTCCAGCAGGGTGCCCGCGCGGGCCAGGGCGGCGGCCTCGTCCGCGTCCACGGTGGGCAGATGGCCCGCGGTGAGGGTGACGTCCCCGGGTTCCACCGCCGCCTCGCCGGACTCCAGCGGCAGCCCGGCGGCCCGCCAGGCGCCGAGCGCGCCGTCGAGCAGTGTCACCTCCGCGACGCCCGCCCAGCGCAGCAGCCACCAGGCGCGGGCCGCGGCGGTGTTGCCGCTGTCGTCGTGGACGACGACAGGACGCCCGGCGCTGATACCCCAGCGGCGGGCCGCCGCCTGGAGGACGCCGAGGTCCGGCAGCGGGTGCCGGCCCTCGTGCGGGGAGGCGGGAGCGGCGAGTTCGGTGTCGAGGTCGGCGTAGACGGCGCCGGGGACGTGCCCCGCGCGGTGATGGGCACGGCCGTGCGGGTCGCCGAGGGCCCACCGTACGTCCAGCACGACGGGCGGTTCGGCGGAGGCGAGCAGATCCACCAGTTCGGAGACCGTGGTCAGGACACGGGGGGTCGTGGCGCGGAGGGTCGTGGCGCGGGGCGGGACGGGGGCGTGGGCGGGCATACGGTCGCCTCCAGCGGGGTGAGGACGTCTCGGCGGTCTCGGCAAGGGCGGCGGACGTCGGCCGGACCACGCGCGTACGGCGGTGGACGCGCGCCGGGTCGGACAGGCGGGGGATACGGAGTGGTACGGCGGAGTGGGAGCCGCGACGGGGGGGATCACCCCGGGCGGAGGAGCCGGGTCGGCGCGTCCGCCCGTCCGCCCGTCCCCCGGACCCGCTCGCCCCGCTCGTTCCGGCAGCCCGACGGGCGCACGGCGCGGTACGGCACGGCGCGCCGCCCGGCCACGGGCGGGGGTGGCGGGATCAGCGGATGACCGGAGGGTTCCGAGTGATCGGAGCGATCGGAGTGATCAGGATGTTCAGCGACAGCGAGCGCTGTTGACGAGGCCGAAGTCGACCACGCGGCGTTGCGTCAGCGGCGCGCCCACGGCGGCGGCCCGCCGGGCGTCGAAGGGGTTCGGCTCGACGGCCACCCCGTACACGGTTCGCAACATGACCCCAGCATGGCTGACGTACATGTCACACGTCCAACGACGATTCGCACTCATCATCGATCACGTTTCCTGATCGATCGGTGTTAGCGTGCGGCCATGGCACCCGTTCTGGACATCACCGCGCTGCGCAGCCTCGTCGCGGTCGCGGACCGCGGCGGCTTCCACCGCGCCGCCGAGGTCCTGGCGTTGAGCCAGTCCGCGGTCAGTCAGCATGTGCGACGGCTGGAGAAGACCCTGGGGCGTCCGGTGGTCGAGCGCGCGGGCCGCGGCACCCGGTTCACGGCCGACGGCGCCCGCCTGCTCGAACAGGCCCGACGCATCATCGCCGTACACGACGAGGCGGTCCGTACGCTGCTCGGGGACGCCGGGGACTCCGTCGTCATCGGTTCCACCGAGCATGCCGCCGACCAGATCCTGCCGCTGCTCACCGCCGCCGTGCGCGAGGCACGGCCCGAGTGCCGGGTGCGGTTCCGGATCGACCGCTCGGCCCGGCTGGTGGAGGCCGTGGAGCGGGGCACGGTGGATCTGGCGGTGTACGTGACCGAGGCTGCCGGCACGGAGGGCACACCGGTCGGCGGCCTGCCGCTGAGCTGGTACGCGGCGCCCGGCTGGGTGCTGCCCGAGGCGCCGGCGCCGCTGCCGCTGGTGGCCATCGAGGACCCGTGCGCGATCCGGCGCCGGGCCCTGGGCGTGCTGGCGGAACGCGCCATCCCCACCACCGTGGTCTGTGACGCGGGCTATCTCGCCGGGGTCCTGGACGCCGCCCGCGCCGGTCTCGGCGCCGCGCTGCTGGCCTCGGTCGGCCAGGGGCCCGACGGCCTGACCGAGCGCCATGACCTGCCGCCGGTGCCGGCGATCCGGATGAGCGCGCACGCCAGGCGGGGCGCCGACCCCGTGATGGTGGCGGGCGCGGTCGCGGCGGTCAGCGCGCTGCTCTCCACGGATTCAGCCCGGATGTGAGGCCGGCCGCGCACGGCGGGCGGGGGCCCCGGCGTCCGGTGCGGTGCCCTCGTCGGTGACGAGATGGCACGACACCTGCCGGCCGCCGGGCACGCCCGCCGCGTACGGCAGGGTCCGCGGCTCGGGGGCCTCGGTGCGGCAGCGGTCCACCACGACCGGGCAGCGGGTGTGGAAGCGGCAGCCGGGCGGCGGCGAGAGCGGGCTCGGCAGTTCGCCGCTGAGGACGATGCGCTCACGGGAGCGCTGGACGACCGGGTCGGGCACGGGCGCGGCGGAGAGCAGCGCCTGCGTGTACGGGTGCTTGGGCGAGGCGAACAGCTCGGCGGTCGGGGCCAGTTCGACGATCTCCCCGAGGTACATCACGGCGATCCGGTCGGCGAGGAACTCCACGGCCGCGAGGTCGTGCGTGATGAAGAGGCAGCCGAAGCCCCGGTCGCGCTGGAGGTCGGCGAGCAGATTGAGGACGGCCGCCTGGACGGAGACGTCGAGCGCCGAGGTCGGCTCGTCGGCGATCAGCAGATCCGGGTCGACGGAGAGGGCACGGGCGAGGGAGACGCGCTGCCGCTGGCCGCCGGAGAGTTCATGGGGGTGCCGGTCGATGTGTTCGGGCCGCAGCCCCACCTGGGCGAGGAGCCCGGCGACCCGCGCGCGGGCGGCCTCGCCGCGGGCGATGCCGTGGAGGCGCAGCGGTTCGGCGACGATCCGGCCGACGGTCATCCGGGGGTCGAGCGAGGACGACGGATCCTGGAAGACGAGATGGAACTTCTCGCGCAACGGCCGCAGGGCCCGGCGCGAAAGGCGCGTGATGTCGGTCCCGTTGATCCGTACGGTCCCGGAGGTCGGCTCGTCGAGCCGTACGGCGCACCGCCCGACCGTGGACTTCCCGCTCCCCGACTCCCCCACCAGGCCGAGGACTTCGCCTCGGGCGACGGTGAGGGTGACCCCGTCGACGGCGCGGACCGTGCCCCGGCCCGCCGGGAAGTGCCGTGTCAGGGAGGTGAGTTCGAGGACGGGTGGTGTTTCTTCCGTACGTTCCGGGCGGGCGCCCCGGGCCGAGGTGACCGGTTCGGTTGTCACGCGCTCTCCTCCTCGCCTGCCGGCGGTCGGGTGGCGGAGGTGTCATCGGTACCGGGCGCCGCACCGGACGGGTGCCAGCAGGCGACCCGGTGGTGCCCGGCGTCCCGCGCGGGCCCGAAGGCGGGCCGGGCTCCCGTGCACCGGTCGTCGGCGCGGGCGCAGCGGGGGGCGAAGGTGCAGGCATCCGGTTGTTCGTCCAGGCTGGGGACGAGTCCGGGGATCTCCGTCAGCCGGCGCTTGACGGCCCCGGTCTCCGTACGAGCACCCACGCCCATGCCCACACCGGCGGCACCCGCACCCACACCCGCACTCACACCGGCGCCCGGTCGCAGCACCGCGCCCAGCAGGCCCGCCGTGTACGGGTGCCGGGGCGCGGCGAACAGCTCGTGCACCGGGGCCTGTTCGACGGCGCGGCCCGCGTACATCACCAGCACCCGGTCGGCGGTGTCGGCGACGACCCCGAGGTCGTGCGTGATCAGGACGATCGCCGTGCCGAGCCGCTCCCGCAGGGAGTGCAGGACCTCCAGGATGCCCGCCTGTACGGTGACGTCCAGCGCGGTGGTGGGTTCGTCGGCGATCAGCACCCCGGGGTCGCAGGCCACGGCGACGGCGATCATCACGCGCTGCCGCATGCCGCCGCTGAGCTGGTGCGGGTACTCCCGGGCGCGCCGGGCGGGGTCCGGGATGCCGACCAGTTCGAGCAGTTCCACGGTCCGCTCCCTGGCCCGGCGCCTGCCGAGCCCCTGGTGTCCGCGCAGCACCTCACCGATCTGCCGGCCGACGGTGAGGACCGGGTTCAGCGAGGTCATCGGCTCCTGGAAGATCATCGCGATGTCCTTGCCGCGTACCTTCCGCAGCTCCTTGTCCGGCGCGCCCGCCAGCTCCCGGCCGCCGAGCCTGATGGAGCCCGTCACCGTCGCGGTGGGCGGCAGGAGGCCCATGACGGCCAGGGAGGTGACGGACTTGCCGCACCCCGACTCCCCCACCACGGCGAGGACTTCACGGGGTGCGAGGTCGAAGGAGACGGAGTCCACGGCGTGTACGGTCCGGGGGGAGGCGGGCTCACCTCCCGCATGGCCGGAGCGGAACGCCACCGACAGATCACGCACGCTCAGCACGGGCGGCGGGCTCATCGGGTGCCTCCCCGGGGGTCGAGGACATCGCGCAGCCCGTCGCCGAGCAGGTTGAAGGCGAGCGTCGCGGCCACGATCGCCAGCCCGGGGAAGACCGCCAGCCAGGGCGCGGGGGCGAGGAAGGACTGGGCGCCGGAGAGCATCACGCCGAGCGAGGGTTCGGGGGGCTGGACCCCGAGGCCGAGAAAGCTGAGCAGGGCCTCGCCGATGATGGCGGTGGGGATGCCGATGGTGGCCTGGACGAGGAGCGCGGAGGACGCGTTGGGCAGGATGTGCCGGCCGAGGACGGTGGCGTCGCCGCCCCCGTTGGCCACCGCCGCCGCCACGTAGTCGGTGTGTTTGAGCCGGAGCGTCTCGGCGCGGCTGATCCGGATGACGGCGGGGATCTGCGCGATGCCGATGGCGATGGTGGCGTTGGTCAGCGAGGGGCCGAGGACGGCGGCGAGGCCGACCGCCAGCACCAGGAAGGGGAAGGCCAGCATGGTGTCGGTGAGCCGGGAGACCGCGCTGTCCGCGAACCGGCCGTAGTACCCGGCGAGCAGGCCGAGCGGTACGCCGACCGCGAAGGCGAACGCCACCGCGACCACGCCCACCTGGAGCGAGGCGCGGGCGCCGTACATCATGCGGGAGAGCTGGTCGCGCCCGAGGTCGTCGGTGCCGAGCCAGTGCCCGAGCCCCGGCGGGGCCAGGGCGTCGGTGAAGTCCGGCCGGGCCGGGTCGTACGGGGCGATCAGCGGGGCGAGGAGTCCGGCGAGGACGAACACCGCGGCGATGACCGACCCGGTGAGCGCGAGCCGGTTCGCCCGCAGGGCCCGCGCCCGGGGGCCGTACACCACGGCCCGCGCGGCTCGTACCACCACGGCCGGCGCGGCTCGTACCGCCGCCGCGGCCCCGGCGGCGGCCGGCCCGCGCGCCGTACGGACGGATGGGGTCACCGGGCACCTCCGAGCCTGATCCGCGGGTCGATCACCGAATAGACCGTGTCGACCAGCAGGTTGATGAGGATGTACGCCGTGGCGGTGCACAACACCACGGCCTGCAGCGTCGCGTAGTCGCGGGTGAAGACGGCGTCGATGGTGAGTTTGCCGAACCCGGGCAGGACGAAGATCTGCTCGGTGACGACGGCGCCGGAGATGAGATGGCCGAGTTGGAGACCGAGCACGGTTACCACGGTGACGAGGGAGTTGCGCAGCGCGTGTCCGCCGATGACCTGGCGTCGCGTCAGTCCCTTGGCGCGTGCGGTACGGACATAGTCGGCGGAGAGCGAGTCGAGCATGGCGGCGCGGGTCTGGCGCATCACGACCGCCGCGAGTCCGGATCCGAGCACGATCGAGGGGAGCACCATCCGGCGCAGGTTGTCGAACGGGTCGGTGGTGAACGGCACGTATCCGGACGCGGCGAAGACCGGCAGGGCGACCGCGAAGGCGAGCACCAGCACCATGCCGAGCCAGAAGGTGGGCACGGAGAGCCCGAGCAGGGCGATGGCGTTGGCGAGCCATTCCTCGGGCCGGCCGCGCCGTACGGCGGCGACCACCCCCGCTCCGATGCCGATGACGACGGCCAGCAGCAGGGAGAGCGCGGCCAGTTCGAGGGTGACGGGCAGCGCCTCGGTGATGGCGTCGGCGACCGGGAGTCCGGTGCGGGAGGAGGTGCCCAGGTCGCCGGTGAGGGCGCGCCCGAGGTAACGCCCGTACTGGACCACGATGTTGTCGTCGAGTCCGTAGCTCTCCCGGACGGCGGCCAGCGCCTCGGGGCTGCGCTCCTCCCCGGCGAGGGCGAGGGCGGGGTCGCCGGGCAGGGCCCTGATGCCCGCGAAGACGACGACGCTGACCAGGAAGAGGGTGATCAGGGACTGGCGCAGCCGGGTGAGCAGATAGCGCGTCATCGGACGTATCCGGCGGTCGAGACGCGGACCAGCCCGTCGCCGTAGATCCGCAGCCCCGCGACCGTCCTGCCGGCGACGGCGTAGTTCTTCTGCCGGTAGACGTAGACGAGGGCGTGTTCGGCGTTCACCCGGCGGGTCAACTCCTCGTAGATCTCCGCCCGTTCGCCGGGATCGCTTTCGGTGCGGCCGCGGGCGATCAGCTCGTCGATCCGGGGGTCGGAGAGTCCGTAGGCGTTCATCGCGCCCTGGGTGCGGAGGAAGCTGGCGATGTTGCCGTCGGGGTCGAGCCGGCCCGACCAGCCGCTGGTGAAGGCGTCGTACGCGCCGTTGTCGGTCTCCTCCAGCAGTGTGGCGTACTCGGTGGGGCGCAGTGTGACGGCGAACCCCGCCTCCTTGGCCATGGCCTGGACGACCTGGCCCAGTCTGCCGGACTCCGGGGTCGTGGAGACCTTCAGCTCCATCCGTACGGGCGTCTTCACCCCGGCCTCGGCCAGCAGTCGCCTGGCCCGTTCGGCGTCCCGTTTCGGGCACTGCTCGGGCCGGGCGCCGGGGGCGATGGCGGAGCCGGGTGAGATGGGGCCGCAGGCCGGTTCGTACATGCCCTGGAAGACGACCTTGTTGATCAGCTCCCGGTCGAGGGAGAGCGCGAACGCCTCGCGGACCCGGACGTCCCGGGCGAGGGGGGTGCCGATCGGCCCCGGCTTCTCGCCGAGCCCCTTCACGTTGCCGACGTTGAGGCCGATGCCCTGGTAGCCGAGGGACGGCGAGTTGAAGACCTGGAGCTTCGGCTCGGTCAGCGCGCCACGGACGTCGACGGGGGCCATCTGGTCGCCGACCTGGATGTCGCCGGAGCGCAGATTGGCGAGGCGTACGGTGCCGTCGGGGATGGGCCGGTAGATCACCCGGTCGAGGTGGACGCGGTCCGCGTCGTAGTAGCGGGGGTCCTTGCGGAGCACGATCCGGTCGCCGCCGACCCGCTCGACGAAGCGGAACGGCCCGACGCAGGACGGGTGGTTGGTGAAGTCCTTGCCGTACTTCCGCAGCGCCGCCGGGGACATGACCATCCCCGACCGGTCGGCGAGGACCCCGGTGAGCGGCACGTACGGCTGCTTGAGGGTGATGCGTACGGTGTCGGGGCCGGTGGCCTCGGCCCGTTCCAGCGGGGCGAGTTCGGTGGCGCGGGCGGAGCCCGGCAGATCGCGGTGGCGCAGCAGGGAGCCGACGACGGCGCGGGCGTCGAGCCGGGTGCCGTCGCTGAACCGGGCGTCGCGGCGGACCCGTACGGTGACGGTCAGGCCGTCCGCCGAGACGTCGGGCAGCGCGGTGGCGAGCTGCGGGACGATCGTGCCGTCCTGGTCGATGTCGTACAGCTTCTCGCACATGCCGGCGAAGACGGTGCGCCCGACGAGGGTCTGGGCGAGGCTCGGATCGAGTTTGTCGGGGTCCGAGTTGAGGGCGACGGTGAGTGTGCCGCCGTCGCGTACGGGCCGGTCGTCGGTCATCCGCACCCCGCCGACCTCGGTGGCGGAGGACTGGAGCGAGGCGCAGCCGGTAAGAAGCACCGTCAGAGCGACGGCGGCGGTCCCAAGAGGTGTACGGCGCACGAGGTTCTGCCTCCCGCCAGGAGCCGATCAAGGAATACCGACGACCGTATTTCGCATACAGACCCACGACAAGAGCGATGCCCGTGCTCCGTCGGTGTTTTCCATGAAGATCGGGTTACCCGGCGCGGCAATTCGGGCGCCGTCCCCCATTCGGACGGCGCCCCGGACGGGACGCCTCCCGCCCGGTCTCCCACCTGTCTCCCGCCCGGTCTCCTGCCCGTCTACCGCCCGGTCGCCCGCCCGTCTACCGGCGGTCGAGGTAGGCCAGGCCGGGGTGTACGGCCCGGTAGCCGTCCAGCAGCCGGTGCGCGACGCCGACCGAGTCCACCAGCGGGTGCAGCGCGAAGGCCGCGACGGCCGAGGCGCGCGAGCCGCTCTCGGCGGCGGCCAGTACCTCGCGCTCGACCGCCTTGACCGCGCAGACCAGGCCGGTGGCGTGGTACGGCAGCGGGTCGACCGTGACGGGGTGCGCGCCGTTGCCGTCCACGAGACAGGGCACCTCGATGACGGCGTCGGCGTCGAGTGCCGCGAGGGTGGACCGGTTGCGGACGTTGAGGATGAGTGTGGTCCGCTCGTCGCGGGCGACGGCCCGCATCAGCGCGAGGGCGACCTGCTCGTAGCCGCCGGACTCCAGGTCGTCGTCGTCCCGCTCGCCGGCCCCCGCGGCCTCGCGGTTCTCCGCCATGTACGTGGCCTCCCGCTCGGCGCGGGTACGGTCCCAGGTGCCCAGCGCGGGGGCGCCCGGGCGGGCCACCTCCTCGTAGAAGCGGGCCTGCTGGTCGCGGAGGAAGGCGCCGCGGGTCTGCTCGGCCTGCTGGTAGGCGAGGACGGCCTCGCGGTTGAAGTAGTAGTAGTGCAGGTACTCGTTGGGGATGGCGCCGAGCGAGCGGAGCCAGTCGGTGCCGAAGAGCTTGCCCTCCTCGAACGAGCCGAGGGCGTCGGGGTCCCCGAGCAGCCGGGGCAGTTCGTCGCGGCCGTCCACGCGCAGTCCGCGCAGCCAGCCCAGGTGGTTGAGGCCGACGTAGTCGATCCAGGCGCGGTCGGGGTCGGCCCCGAGCACCCGGGCGACCCGGCGCCCCAGGCCGACCGGCGAGTCGCAGATGCCGATGACACGGTCGCCGAGGTGGCGGGACATTGCCTCGGTGACCAGCCCGGCCGGGTTGGTGAAGTTGATGACCCAGGCATCCGGCGCGAGGCGTGCCACCCGCCGGGCGATGTCGACGGCGACGGGCACGGTGCGCAGCCCGTACGCGATGCCGCCCGCGCCGACCGTCTCCTGCCCGAGGACGCCCTCGGCCAGCGCGATCCGCTCGTCGGCCGCGCGTCCTTCGAGCCCGCCGACGCGGATGGCGGAGAAGACGAAGTCGGCGCCGCGCAGCGCCTCGTCGAGGTCGGTGGTGGCGGTGACGGCGGGGGCGTCGGGGACGTCCGCGGCCTGTTCGGCGAGGACGCGGGCGATGGCGCCGAGCCGGCCGGCGTCCAGGTCGTGGAGGGTGACATGGGTGACCCGCCCCTCCGCGTGGTCGCCGAGGAGGGCGCCGTACACCAGGGGGACCCGGAACCCGCCGCCGCCGAGAATCGTCAGCTTCACGCCTGCACCACTTTCACACCGGCCTCCGCGAGCGCGGCGCGGTCGGCCGGGCTCGCGGGGCGTTGGTCACTCGTACGGGACCATCTTCGCGCCCCCACGCCCCGACGGCAGTGTCAGGACCAGATACACCGCCGCCGAGGCGACCAGCCCCACCGCCCAGCCGTAGTCAGCGAGCGGCTTGAGCAGGGGGATCAGCCCGTCCTCGGGGAACGGGCCCGTGCCGGGGAGGGAGTGGGAGCCGCCCACCGCCAGCACCCCGCCGACGACGAAGGCGATCACGGCCCGCGGGTTCCAGCCGCCCGCGTACCAGTACCGTCCGCCCGGCCGGTAGAGGTCGGCGAGGTCGAGGACGGTGCGCCGGACGATCCAGTAGTCGGCGATCAGGATGCCCGCGACCGTACCGAGCAGTCCGCCGACCAGACCCAGCCAGGTGAAGATGTACAGCTCGGGCGTGGCGGTGAGTTTCCACGGCATGACGAGGACGCCGATGACGCCCGTGATCAGCGCGCCGGTACGGAAGTTGATGCGTTTCGGGGCGAGGTTGGCGAGGTCGTAGGCCGGTGAGACGACATTGGCGGCGATGTTCACCGAGATGGTCGCGACCAGCACGGTCACCAGCGCGAAGACCAGTCCGAAGACGTTGTCCGTCTTCGCCGCCAGCTCGACCGGGTCCCAGACGGCGGCGCCGTACACCGCCTGCGACCCGGAGGTGACGAAGACCGAGAGCAGCGCGAAGAGCGTCATCGTCGTGGGCAGTCCGAGCGCCTGGCCCCGGATCTGGGCGCGCTGGCCCGCGCCGAACCGGGTGAAGTCGGGGATGTTCAGCGACAGGGTGGACCAGAAGGCGATCATCCCCATCAGGGACGGGAAGAAGACGGGCCAGAACTCGGCGCCCCAGCCCAGCTCGGACGGCTGGTCGAGCAGCGGGCCGAGGCCGCCCGCCTTGACGGTGATCCAGACCAGCAGCACCAGCGCGCCGACGATCACGAAGGGCGCCGCCCAGTTCTCGAACCGCCGCAGAGTGTCCATCCCCCGGTAGATGATGGCGAGTTCGAGTGCCCAGAAGAGCAGGAAGCAGAGCCAGAGCGTCCAGGGCTGGCCGCCGATCCGGGACGCGTCCGTCCAGCCGCCGAAGATCTTGCCGAGCAGCACGAAGATGCCCTGCCCGCCGATCCAGGTCTGGATCCCGAACCACGCGCAGGCGACGGCGGCGCGGATCAGCGCGGGCAGGTTGGCGCCGCGCAGCCCGAAGGAGGCGCGGGCGAGCACCGGGAAGGGGATGCCGTACTTGGGTCCCGCGTGCCCCGTCAGCAGCATCGGGAGGAGCACGATCACATTGGCCAGGGCGATGGTGAGGACCGCCTGCTTCCAGTCCATGCCCAGGGTGACCAGGCCGGACGCGAGCAGCCAGGACGGGATGTTGTGCGCCATGCCGATCCACAGGGCGGCGAAGTTGTACGTCGTCCAGCGGCGCCCCGCCACCGGGACGGGCAGCAGATCGGCGTTGACGAAGCGGCTGTCCTCGGGGAGCGCGCCGGGCGGCAGCTCGACGCGGCCCCGAGGGTCGCCTATCGGTCCTTCGGCGGAGGGAGCGGGCGGTACGGTCGCGGTCATGGCGGCGGAACCCTTCGTTCGAGGGCGGGTGTCGGGGACGTCGAACGAGGCCGTGCGGGGCGCGGGTCGACCGGGGGATCAGTCCTGGAGCGCCGGGATGATCTCGGCGCCGTACGCGTCGATCACCGCCTCCTTCGCGTCGTGCATGTCGTAGACGGCGAACTGGTCGACGCCGAGCGCGCGCAGCGCCTTCAGCTTCTCGATGTGCGCCTCGGCGGGACCGAGCAGACAGAAGCGGTCCACGATCTCGTCGGGGACGAAGTCCGCGGACGGGTTGCCCGTCCGGCCGTGGTGGCTGTAGTCGTACCCCTCGCGCGCCTTGATGTACGTGGTCAGCGCGTCCGGTACGAGCCCGGAGTGCTCCCCGTAGCGCGCGACGAGGTCGGCGACGTGGTTGCCGACCATCCCGCCGAACCACCGGCACTGCTCCCGCGCGTGGGTGAGGTCGTCGCTCACGTAGGCGGGCGCGGCGACACAGATGGTGATCGCGTCCGGGTCCCGTCCGGCGTCGGAGGCCGCGGTGCGGACGGCCTTGACCATCCACTCGGTGAGGAACGGGTCGGCGAGCTGGAGGATGAAGCCGTCGGCCTTCCGTCCGGCGAGCGCGAGCGCCTTGGGCCCGTACGCCGCCATCCACACCGGCAGTTTCCCGTCCCGGACCCAGGGCAGCCGCAGGGTGCTGCCGTCGACGGTGGCCTCGCGGCCCTCGGCCAGATCGCGGATGACCCCGATCGACTCGCCGAGGGTGGCGAGGGTGTTGGGCTTGCGGCCCGCGACGCGCATCGCCGAGTCGCCGCGGCCGATACCGCACACGGTGCGATTGCCGTACATCTCGTTGAGTGTGGCGAAGGTGGAGGCGGTCACCTCCCAGGTCCGGGTGGACGGGTTGGTGACCATGGGGCCCACGGTCAGGGTGGTGGTGTGTTCCAGGATGCGGCTGTAGATGACGAACGGCTCCTGCCAGAGCACGGCCGAGTCGAAGGTCCAGCCGTACCGGAAGCCGTTGCCCTCCGCGCGCCGCATGAGATCGACGACGTCGGAGGAGGGCGGGTCGGTCTGGAGGACGAGTCCGAAGTCCATGGCGGTCGCTCCCGGGTTCAGAGGTACTGGCAGAGGGCGCGGGGGGTGTACTGGCCGTGTCCGGCCCGTCCGGTGAACTGCCGCCGGTCGATGACGAGTTCACCTCGCGAGAGCACCGTCTCGACCCGGCCGGTGAGGCGCTTGCCCTCGTACGCGGAGTAGTCCACGTCCATGTGGTGGGTCTCGGCGGACACGGTCTGCTCGGTGCCCGGGTCGTAGATGACGACGTCCGCGTCGGCGCCCGGCGCGATGGTGCCCTTGCGGGGGTAGAGGCCGAACATCCGGGCCGGCGCGGCGCAGGCGATGTCGATCCAGCGGCGCCGGGTGATGTGCCCGTCGACCACGGCCTGGTGGAGCAGGTCCATGCGGTTCTCCACGCCGGGCAGCCCGTTGGGGATCTTGGAGAAGTCGCCGCGGCCCATCTCCTTCTGCCCGGAGAAGCAGAACGGGCAGTGGTCCGTGGAGACCACCTGGAGGTCGTCGGTGCGCAGCCCCCGCCACAGGGCCGCCTGGTGCTCCTTGGGCCGCAGCGGGGTGGAGCACACGTACTTGGCGCCCTCGAAGTCCGGTTCCGCCAGGTTGTCGGTGGAGAGGAAGAGGTACTGCGGGCAGGTCTCGCCGAAGACGGGCAGCCCCTTGTCCCGGGCGGCGGCCAGTTCGGCGACGGCCTCCTCGGCGGAGACATGGACGACGTAGAGCGGCGCGTCCGCGACCCGCGCGAGCTGGATGGCCCGGTGGGTGGCCTCGGCCTCCAGCAGGACCTTGCGTACCTCGCCGTGGTAGCGGGGGTCGGTGTGGCCGGCGGCCAAGGCCTGTTCGACGAGGACGTCGATGGCGATGCCGTTCTCGGCGTGCATCATGATCAGCCCGCCGTTGTGCGAGGCGCGCTGCATGGCCCGCAGGATCTGGCCGTCGTCGCTGTAGAAGACGCCCGGATAGGCCATGAACAGCTTGAAGCTGGTGACGCCCTCCTGGACGAGGAGATCCATCTCCTTGAGGGAGCTCTCGTTCACGTCCGCCATGATCATGTGGAAGCCGTAGTCGATGGCGCAGTTGCCGTCGGCCTTGGCGAACCAGGCGTCGAGCCCGGCGCGCAGCGACTGGCCCGGGGACTGGATGGCGAAGTCCACGATGGTGGTGGTGCCGCCCCAGGCGGCGGCCCGGGTGCCGGTCCCGAAGGTGTCGGCGGCGAAGGTGCCGCCGAACGGCATCTCCATGTGGGTGTGCGCGTCGACACCGCCCGGGATGACGTACTTGCCGGTGGCGTCGATCGTACGGCCGGCGGTCCAGCCCTCGGCCACGTCGGAGCCGCTCGCGGCGAGGGCGACGATCCTGCTGTCCTCGATCAGGACATCGGCGTGGGTCTCGTCGGCGGCGGTGACGACGAGCCCGCCGCGGATCAGGGTGCGGGTGCTGCTCATGGTGGTGGCGCTCCCTTTCGTACGGTCGGTGGAGGGGGCGGGGTGCGGGCCGGCCGCGTACGACCCGGTCCGGACCGGGAAGGACCGGGGCGTACGCGGCCGGGGGGAGCGCCGGATCAGGCGCTCCGCAGGGCCAGTTCCAGGATCGCGGCGCCTTCTTCCGCCTCGGCGACGGTCAGCGAGAGGGGCGGGGCGATCCGCAGCACGCTGGTGTGATGGCCGCCGCCCTTGCCGATCAGCAGCCCGCCCTCGCGGGCCGCCTCCAGGACGGCCGAGGCCGTGCGCGGCGCCGCCTCCCCGGTCACCGGGTTGATCAGCTCGATGCCGATCATCAGCCCCCTGCCGCGTACCTCGCGTACGGAGTCGACGCCCGCGCCGATGGCCCGCAGCCGCTCGATGAGCAGGCCGCCGACCCGGCGGGCGTTGCCCTGGAGGTCGTGCTCCTGGAGGTACGAGAGGTTGGCGAGGCCCGCCGCCATGGTGACGGGGCTGCCGCCGAAGGTCGAAATGGAGTTGGCGTCCAGGCAGTTCATGATGTCGGCACGGGCGACGACGCCCCCGATGGACATGCCGTTGCCGATGCCCTTGGCGAAGGTGAGCAGGTCCGGCGGGCCGTTCCCGGCGTGCGCCTGCCAGCCCCAGAAGTGGTCGCCGGTGCGGCCCCAGCCGGTCTGCACCTCGTCGCTGATCCACAGGATGCCGTGCCGGTCGAGGACTTCGCGGAAGGCGGCGTACAGACCGTCCGGCGGGGCGGTGAACCCGCCGACGCCCTGCACCGGTTCGGCGATCAGCGCGGCGGGCGTACGGACGTGGCCGAGCAGGTCCTCCAGGTCGGCGACGCACGCCTCGATGAACCGCTCGTCGGTGAGCCCCGCGTACGGGCCTCGGTTGCGGACGCCGCCGTGCACGTAGAGCGTCTGGAGCGGGGAGAGCCCGGTGGGCGACCAGCCTCGGTTGCCGGTGACGGCGACGGTCGAGAAGGACCGGCCGTGGTAGCTGTTGCGCATCGCGAGGACCTGGTTCGAGCCGCGGTGGGCGGTCGCCAGCATCAGCGCGGTGTCGTTGGCCTCGGTGCCGGAGGTGGTGAAGAAGACCCGGGCGTCCGGGATTCCCGACAACGCCGCGATGCGCTCGGCGAGTTCGACCATCGGGCGGTTGAGGTAGAGCGTGGAGGAGTGGATGATCCGGCCCGCCTGCTCGGTCACCGCCTTGGTGACCTCGGGGAGCGCGTGGGCGGTCATCGTGGTGAGGATGCCGCCGAAGAAGTCGAGGTAGCGGTTGCCCTCCGTGTCCCAGACATGGCGGCCCTCGCCGTGGGTGATCTCGATCGGCTCGTCGTAGTAGAGCGCGAGCCAGTCGGGCAGGACGGCGCGGTGCCGGTCGTGGAGGTCGCTCACGGCCGCACCAGCCCCTCGTACGCGTCGGGCCGCCGGTCGCGGTAGAACGCCCACTGTTGGCGCACCTCCTCGATCAGCGCGAAGTCCAGGTCGCGTACGACCAGTTCCTCGGCCTTGTCGCTCGCGGGCTCCCCGACGAACTGGCCACGCGGGTCGACGAAGTAGCTCGTGCCGTAGAAGTCGTTGTCGCCGTACTCCTCCTGGCCCACCCGGTTGATCGCGGCGATGAAGTACTCGTTGGCGACGGCGGCGGCGGGCTGTTCGAGCTGCCAGAGGTAGCTGGAGAGACCGCGCGAGGTGGCCGACGGGTTGTACACGATCTCGGCGCCGTTCAGGCCGAGCTGGCGCCATCCCTCGGGGAAGTGGCGGTCGTAGCAGATGTAGACGCCGACCTTGCCGACGGCGGTGTCGAAGACGGGCCAGCCGGCGTTGCCGGGCTTGAAGTAGTACTTCTCCCAGAACCCCTTGACCTGCGGAATGTGGTGCTTGCGGTACTTGCCGAGGTACGAGCCGTCGGCGTCGATCACCGCCGCGGTGTTGTAGTAGAAGCCGGACTGCTCGATCTCGAAGACCGGGACCACCACGACCATCCCGGTCTCCCGGGCCAGCTCGCGCATCCTGGTGACGGTCGGACCGTCCGGGACGGGCTCGGCCCAGCGGTAGTGCTCGGGCTCCTGCACCTGGCAGAAGTAGGGGGCGTTGAAGACTTCCTGGAATCCGATGATCTCCGCGCCCTGCCGGGCCGCCTCGCGGGCGTGCTCCTCATGCTTGGCGATCATGGATTCGGTGTCGCCCGTCCAGGTCGCCTGGACGAGTGCGGCGCGTACGACTCGGGCCACGAGCTGCTCCTTCGGCGGATGCTCCGGTCAGCTGCCTCGGTCAGCTGCTTCGGTCAGCTCTACGCACGTAGATCTGCGTAGGAGGAGAACGTAAGCCCCGGTTCACACGGGGGCAAGACCATCGTCGTTAACCCGCAGAGTCGAGTCTGTTTCACACCCGAGCGGTCGACACCGGTCAGCCCGGCCGGAAGCGGGCCGACCGGATCTCAGCCTGCCGCGATTCCCGCCACCCGCAGAGCATGCACCACATCGCGCTCACGGGAGGCCGACACGGCGCGCGCCGCGTCGAGAAGGCGCGGGACGAGCCGGCGCGGATCGGGTGCGGCGACGAGCGCGGAGTCCGCCGGCGGACGCGCCTGTACGAACGCGCTGAGCAGTGCCCGCGCCTCGGGTGCGCGGCCCGCCTCGTCCAGCGCGAGCACGGCGTCGGTGATCTCCTCGGCCGGCCGCGAGACGCCCTGGCGCAGCAGCTGACCGCAGTCGTCGTCGCGCCCGGCGGCGGCGAGCGCCCCGGCCGCCGCGGCGAGTTGCGCGGGCGGCAGGAAGGCGGCCTCCCAGAGGAGTTCGGCCCAGTCGGCGCCGAGCCCGGCGCGGCGCAGCTCGGCGGCGAGCAGGGGCAGCTGCTCCGGCGGGCTGCCCGCGGCCTCGCAGAGCACGACGTGCGCCTCACCCGTCCGCCCCTCGGCGCGCAGCCTGCGCAGCGCGCCGACGATCCGGTCGGCGGCGCGCCGGTCCTCCGGCGAGGGCGAGGCCGACGGCGACGCCGCGGGCCCGGCGGACGCGGTACGCGGCGCGGCGACGGGCGCGCCGCCGAACCGGGCGCCACGCGGAGTGGCGTACGCGGCGGGCGGCGGCGCCGGGAGGACGGTCGCGGGCGGCGGCTGCTCGGCCCGCCGGGCCCCGTCGGTGTCATGGGCCTCATCGGCATGGCCGGACCCGTAGGGCTCATAGGCGGCCTCGGAGGCCTCGTAAGCCTCGGAGGCCTCGTAAGCCTCGTCGATCTCAAGCCCGGCGAAGCGGGCGCCCCGCGGCTTGCGCTTCTTCCTCGGGGGCTCGGCCCGACTCCCGGCGGTGCCGGGGCCCGCGCCCTCCCCGGCGGTGCCGGGGCCCGGGGCCGTCCCGTCGGTGCGGCGGCGGCCGCCCCAACGTGTCCGGCCCCGCTCGGTCCGGCCGGACGCATCGCCGCGGGCCGCCGGTTCACGACCGTACGCGCCCGGATCCGCACCGGTGTCCGGATCGGCGCCGACGCCCGGATCCGCGTCCGTACGCATGCCGTTGCCGGTGCCTTCGCCCATGCCGGTGTCCGCGCCCGGATCCGCCGCCGGTGCCGGCAACGCCGTGATCCTGGCGCGGAGTTCGGCGCAGCGGGCGGTGGCGCGGGCGAGGTCGTCGCGGACCCACGCGAGATCGTGGGTGAGCTGCTGCTCGCCCGGCGCGCCCTCGGGGGTGGTGCGGAGCAGCCGGACCAGCTCCTCGGCCCGGCCCGCCGCGGCGGTCCGCTCACGGTCCATCAGCCGCAGCCGCTCCGCGAGCGCCGCGCCGTTGCCGGGGAGCCGGTCGTACGCCAGGGCGGAGGCGGTGTGGAGCCGCCGGGCCCGCCCGGCCTCGGCGGTCGCGTCGACGGAATGCGTGTCGCGTCCGGCCGCGAAGTCCTGGAGCAGCGACTCCACCACGTCCCACGGCGGGATCTCGGCACCGCCGAGGCAGGCCCGCAGCCCCTCGGGGTCGCGGTGGAGGAAGACTCCGTACCAGCCGGCGCCTGGGTCGAGCAGCGTCGTCAGATCCTTTAAGTACCGAGCGAACGTCCCGATCTCCACCGGGAGTTGCCGCACCGCCATCGCTGTCCCGCCCCTCCCGCCCGGAGAGGACTCTCCGGTCCGAGGCATTCGACCCCAGCCGTGTTACAGGACGAATACAGACAGTTTTCCGGGAGGGTGCGATGCCCTCAGCGGCGGGACGTCAGAACGTGACGGCGATCCCGGTGTGCGGCCGCTTGCCGCGCCGTACGACCATGGCGGGCCAGTCGGTCAGCCAGAACTGCCAGGTGTACTTGCGGGCGAGGAGCCGCCTGACCCGCTCCAGATCCGCCCCGTCGAGCAGCCGCGCCGTCCCCTCGGCGCTCGGCGCGCCCGGGGCGATCCGTCCGCGTACCGTGCACGGGGTGACCACGGCGCGGGGGTTGTCGCGGATCCGCTTGACCTTCCAGGAGTCGGACCGGGTCCAGACGAACAGCTCACCCCCGTCCACGGCATGCCAGACGGGGGTGGCGACGCCCGTCCCGTCCTTGCGGTAGGTGGTGAGACTGACATAGCGGCTGCGGCCGAGCTCATCAAGGGTCGTCACGCACGCGAGCGTACGCGAGGGGACACCGCCCCGGCCACGGCCTCAGGCCGCCGGCAGCGACACCAGCGCGCAGCTCTCGGCGATCCGGTCCATGGAGAGGCCCAGCGCTCCGGCCAGCGCGGCCACCGTGAAGAAGGCGGGCGTCGGGGCCCGGCCGGTCTCGATCTTGCGCAGCGTCTCCGCGGAGAGCCCGGCGACGGCGGCGACCTCCACCATGCTCCGTGAGCCGCGCGCCTCGCGGAGCAGACGGCCGAGCCGTTCGCCGCGCTCACGCTCTTCCGGGGTGAGGGGGGTTCGCACCATTGCGTCATTGTAATACCGCCCCGGCGATTCCCGCACACCCCGCCGACCGGTAAAGTTATTGGAATGGTGGAGATCAAAACCGATGCGTCCCTGGACGCCATGCGGGCAGCGGGCCGAGTCGTCGCCCAGGCACTGACGGCCGTACGCGAGGCCGCCGCCGTCGGGGTCTCACTGCGCGCCCTCGACGAGACCGCCCACGCCGTGCTGCGCGAGGCGGGGGCCGGCTCCCCCTTCCTCGACTATCACCCCCACTGGGCACCCACCCCCTTCCCCGCCGTCATCTGCGCCTCCGTCAACGACGCGATCGTGCACGGCATCCCCGGCTCCTACCGGCTGGTCGACGGCGACCTCGTGTCGATCGACTGCGGCGCGGTCCTCGACGGCTGGGTGGGGGACGCGGCGGTCAGCTTCACGGTCGGCCGCGCCCGCCCGGACGACCTCCGGCTGATCGACGCGTCGTACGAGGCGCTGGAGGCGGGCATCGCCGCGGCCCGGGTCGGCAACCGGATCGGCGACATCGCGCACGCGATCGGCCGGGTCTGCCGCGCGGCGGGGTACGGCATCCCCCACGGCTTCGGCGGCCATGGCGTGGGCCGCACCATGCACGAGGACCCGGGCGTCCCCAACGAGGGACGCCCGGGTCGCGGCCTGCGGCTGCGCCACGGCATGGTGCTGGCGATCGAGCCGATGCTGACGGGCAGCGGAACGGACCGCAGTTACACGGCCCGCGACGGCTGGACGGTCCGCACCCTCGACTCCAGCCGTGCCTCCCACGCGGAGCACACGGTGGCGATCACCGACGAGGGCCCCCGGATCCTGACGGCGCTCTGAGACACCCGCGCCCGCCGCGCCGGACGTCCGGCCCCGCACCGGACGTCCACCGCGTCGTTCCGTCAACTCCCCCGCACCGCAGGTCAGTTCATCGGTTCGATCCAGACGTTCCTGAAGCGCACCTTGTTGCCGTGGTCCTGGAGCCGGATCGCACCCGCCGCGGCCGACTCGGCGTCGCCGGAGCCGGTCGGCCCGTTCACCGCCACCTTGTCGTGGACCGTACGGCCGTTCCACTCCACGGTGATCCTGGCGTCCTCGGTCTTCCGGCCCTCGGCGTCGAAACGGACCGCGCGGAAGACGATGTCGTAGGTCTGCCAGGTTTCCGGCGGTGTGCCGGCGTTCAGGTCCGCGGCCTTCTTGTTGTAGATGGCCCCGGCCTCGTTCATCGCCAGTTTCTCCACACCGTACGAGTCCAGGATCTGGATCTCGTACCGCTCCTGGAGGTAGACGCCGCTGTTGCCGCGGTCCTGTCCCGTGACGTCGTCCGGCAGCTTCGGCACCCGGAATTCGGCGTGCAGCCTGAAGTCACGGAAGGACTGTTTGGTGCGGATGTCCCCGCAGCACACCTCGATGGAGTTCTCGGCGGTGCGCGGCCATTCGACACTGCGGCCGTCGGTGTGCTGCCAGGCGGTGGAGACGCTGCCGCCGGAGAACAGGTCGATACGGCTGCCCGCCTTGCGCACCTCGATCATGTCGAGGTTGACGTGGCCGGTGTCCTCGGGCCGGTACGTGTAGGTGACGGTGTTGCGGCCCTTGTTCAGGGTGAACCGCTCCGTCTGCGTGGACCAGCGGTTCCAGGCGCCGGTGGAGGGGAGGCTGGTCTGTCGCGCCGGCCCGTCGTTGACGGCGACACCGATGGTCTTGGTCCCGGTGAAGGGGTTGGGGCCGTTGGCGTAGCGCAGTGCCACGTCGTAGTCGCCCTTCGCGGGTGCGCCGATCTCGAAGGTGGCGGTGGCGCCCTGGGTGCCGAAGCCGTCCACGAAGCCGCCACCGGTGTACCCGGCGTGCTCGGTGTCGATGTCCGCCCCGCCGGAGAGCCGCGCCGACTCGGCGTCGTACGAGGTGACGGGCTGCTCGGGGCCCGGGCGGGCGTTCAGTGTGTACCAGGCCTCGGTGGACCAGAGCTGCTCACCCGTGTCCGAGGCGAACGGGCGCGGCGAGCGGAGGTGCACCACCCGGTCGGTCTTCAGGCCCGGGATGGTGAGCCGTACCGTGCGCCGGTCGTCGGAGAGCCGGGCGGCCTCGACGGGCAGGACCTCTTCGTCGATCTTGGGGCCCCCGTACGCCGGGGTGGGGACGTAGCGCCACTGCTCGACGGAGTAGGCGCCGTCGGCCAGTCGTGCGGCCGTCTCCTCCGACAGGGGCTTGGTGTAGGTGAGTTCGAAGCCGTCGCGGGTGGCGCGCATGGTCTTGATGTCGAAGGCGGTCTTGCCGTTCGGCGTGAGTTTCTGCAGGCCGAAGCGGAGCTTGCCCTCCTGGCCCCAGTTGCCCTCGGCGCCGAGACCGCCCGCGTAGATCGCGCCGTCCGGGCCGGTGCTGATCCGGGTGATGCCCGCTTCCAGGCCCTGGGTGTGCCGGAACACCGCGCCCTGGTACTCGCCCTTCACCTTCTCCAGGTCGGCGCGCTGGATGCCGCCGTAGGTGACGTCGCCGAAGAGCATCTGCCCGGCGAAGGGCCCCTTCTTCAGCAGCATCGGGGTGCTGGGCGAGTTGGCTATCTCGTTCTGCGGCAGCCAGAGCACCGGCTTGGTGACCGTACGGTCGTCGAACGGGCCGTCCGGGTTGGTGTAGTGGTTGAAGAACCGGTCCTTCTTGACGTGGAGCAGCTTGGAGGCGGGCAGCCAGCCGCCCTGGTTGTCGGTGACGAACAGCTCGTCTCCCGGGCCCCGGCCGATCCCGTTCGGTGTGCGGAGGCCGCCGGCCAGGTAACTGACCTTCCCGGTCTTCCTGTTCACCTTGACGGTGGTGCCGCGGTTGGGGGCGGGCTGCGGGTTGGTCGTCGCGCCGCCCTGGTTGATGGCGACGGACAGGTTCAGATAGAAGTTCCCGTCCTCGTAGAGCAGTCCGAAGGCGAACTCGTGGAAGTTGCCCCCGTACGGCCACTCGGCGATCTTGCGGATCTCGTCCGGGGAGTTGTCACCCTTGGTGTCGGACAACTCGGTCAGCTGGTGCTTCTCGGAGACGTACAGCTTTCCGTCGACGTACTTGATCCCCATCGGCTCCTTGAGGCCGCCGGCGATCTTCGTGTACGTGACCTTCTCCGGACCGGTGTCCCCCGTCACGTTGTCGAGGACGTACACCGCCCCTTCCGTCTTGGTGCTGCCGCCCCAGGTGGTCACGGCGAGCCGGCCGCCCGGCAGCCAGTCCATGGCGGAGACCTGCGGCTCGAAGCCCTCCGGGCGCAGATCGGTCAGGGTGTAGCCGGGGTTGACCGAGGTCAGCGGGAGGCCGTCACCGGGGGTGTCGTACGTCCCCTCGCACTCCTTGCGGCCGGGGGCGGTGACCCGTACGACGCCGGCGTCGGTGCTGAGCACGGAGTTCGGGACGAGGGTGAAGGAGTCCGCGCCCGGCGGCTTCCACTGGAGGGTGACCTGCTGTTCGCCGGCCCGGTCGAAGTGGTCGATCCGCAGGGGGTGGTAGCCGGGGAGCAGGGAGATCTCGCCGTCCTTGGGCTCGGCGCCGTGCAGCCCGTCGTGGTCGATGACCTTCTTGTCACCGATGAAGAGCCGGGAGCCGTCGTCGCTGATCAGGCGGAAGGCGTAGGTGCCGTCCGCGGGGACGTTGATGTTGCCGATGATCTGCGAGACGAAGTTGTCGTTGAAACCGAAGCCCTCGGTGGAGGACCAGTCGACGGTGGGGATCAGCTTGTCGACGTTGGGGGTCTGGGCGGGCTTGAGGTCGCACAGCTTGCTCAGCGGGGACTGGATGTCGAAGACCCGGAGGGTGACCCCGGGTTCCTGGGGCGGCAGATCCCCGAAGGGTCTCTCCTCCGCCTCGGCGGCCGGCGCCGTGAGACCGCCGGTGAGAAGCGCCGCGAGGAACAGCCCGGCGAGTCTTCGGGGGCTACGGCGATGGCTGGGGGCGCTCTGGTGCGTGCGGGGCGTCACTCTTCCTCCTGCTGTGCGCTGCGAGGCAGCGCGGCCGGGGACGGACCTTCCGTGCGGTGCCGCGATCGGCAATGTCTGCCCCGGAGGAGCGTCGTCCAGCGCGTGCGATCGCAAGGCGGCCGGAAGCCCTTGTAGCGGAGCTACCAGGGCTATTGGCCAACGCCGCGAGCGTGCGTGCTGGGCGGCGTGACGGGGCAGAGCTTGCCGGGAGGGGCACAGGAGCGACGCCCAGCGTACGAAGAGTGCAGGGAACCGTCCACACTTTGTCCTCGATGAGTTGAAACTCGCGGGGCGCTCGGTGCGGACGGTGCCGCCACCCCGATCCGCCGCCGGCACATGGACGCCCAGCGCCACGCCCGAGGTCAGAACGGCGATCACAGGGCGCTCCCGGTCCACGGCCGCGCTCCTTTC